>DAOWML010000140.1 GCA_030643125.1 Bacteroidales bacterium | reverse complement strand
TA
The DNA here is from genome assembly GCA_030643125.1 of Bacteroidales bacterium. Lineage (GTDB taxonomy): Bacteria > Bacteroidota > Bacteroidia > Bacteroidales > UBA12077 > UBA12077. Next base: position 6,399 of record DAOWML010000140.1, on the reverse strand, counting down.
TCAGAATTACAAAAACTATCCTACAGATAAAAGCTTAATTGATTTTACAGACCATTGGGATACACAAACAAGTTCATTTGAGTTTGGAGAGTTAAAAAAAGTTACGGATGTTAAAAAGGATTTACCCGATGAAATTGAAATTAATCAGTTTGAATCATTTGATATTAAAAATAAACTGCGACTGAAATTACACGATAATTCCTTCTTTACCGGTCAGGAAAATGCCCCTTTCGAAAAAGTAAATCATGGAAAAGTAATGCACGAAATTTTTGAAAATATTAAAACAGAAAAAGATATTTCGCAAGCCATAGATAAACTTATTTTTGACGGGAAAATATCGCCGGATAAAAAACTGGAAATCAAACAAAAAATTGAAGAAACATTTAAAAACGAACAAATAAAAAACTGGTTTAGTGATGAGTGGCAAATAAAAACCGAAGCTGAAATTATTTTAACAAACGGGAAAACAGCACGACCTGACAGAGTTATAAGTAATAATGAAAAAATAATTGTAATCGATTACAAATTCGGAGAGCAGGAAGAAGAGAAACATCATAAACAGGTAGAATCGTATATGGAGATTTTGAGGAAAATGGAAAATAAAGATGTAAATGGATATTTGTGGTATGTAGATTTGGAACTAATAAAAACTGTAAAGTGATATTTATGAAGCGTAGTCAAAGACTACGCCTAGCACAAATGGAAAGATCTAGCTACAAGAAGAGGGTTTGGCGAAGTCTCTGACTTCGTCATATATAAAATGTAGTTTTAAACTACTAAAAAAACAGATATGTCAACAGGTTATCAAATAAAAAATCAAGAAGGATTATACTACCTTACATTTCAGGTAATAAACTGGATAGATATATTTACACGTCCAATATATAGAGATATAATAATAGAAAATTTAAAATATTGTCAGGAGAATAAAGACTTGCAAGTATTTGCTTATGTTATAATATCAAATCATGTTCATATAATTGTAAATAGTTCGGAAGGAAAATTAAGTGATACTATCAGAGATTTTAAAAAATATACAAGTAAAATAATCATAGAAAATATAAAAACAGGTAACGAAAGCAGAAAAGAATGGATGTTAAATCTGTTCAAATTTGCAGCATCAAAACATTCAAGAAATGAAAATTATCAATTTTGGACTCATGAAAATCACGCAATAGAATTAAGAACTCCTAATTTCATAAGTGAGAAAGTTCAATATATTCACAATAATCCTGTGAAATCAGGAATTGTTGAAAAACCTGAAAATTACTTATATTCAAGTGCCAGAAATTATGCTGATATGGATAGTTTACTGAATATTATATTAATTGATTTACCATGGAAAACTTATTCTTAATATATAACAGTAGTCATGAGACTAATACATTTATAAAGCGAAGTCATATAAGTAAATTTATAAAACGTAGTCAGAGACTACGCTTAACACAAACCAACAGCTTTAGCTACAAGTAAAAAACTAGGCGAAGTTTCTGATTTCGCCAAATAAAACAAAATGAGAAATAAAAGTACAATGACCGAATACATTTGGAAGCACAATAGGAGATTTAACGCATATAGCAATTATTTTAAACGTACATTTGGTGAACGTGTGCAGAAAGTAACCATCGATGCAGGGTTTACCTGTCCGAATCGTGATGGATCAAAAGGCGTAGGCGGATGCTCTTATTGTAATAACGATGCTTTTAATCCTTCGTATTGTACACCTGACAAATCGATTACACAACAAATAAACGAAGGAATTGAGTTCCATAAAAAACGATACAGGAGAGCTAACAAATTCCTGGCATATTTTCAGGCATATTCAAATACTTACGCACCGCTGGAAAAACTTAAAAAAATTTACGATGAAGCACTGAGTATTCCCGGAATTGCAGGTCTCGTAATAGGTACCCGCCCTGATTGTATTGATGATGAAAAACTGGAATATTTCAGGAAGCTTTCTGAGAAATATTATGTCATAATTGAATATGGAATTGAATCGTGCAATAACGAAACACTTAAAAGAATTAATCGTGGACACACATTTGAAGAATCGCTTGAAGCATTGAAAAAAACCAAACAATACGGATTAAAAACAGGGGCACATTTTATTTTTGGATTACCCGGAGAATCAAAAGAAGATATTTTAAACCAAGCAAAACTAATTTCTTCTCTCCCGCTCAACACTGTTAAGTTTCATCAATTGCAAATTATTAAAGGAACAGCATTTGAAAAGGAATACAAAGAACATCCTGAAAACTTTACTTTTTTTGAGTTACCTGAGTATATCGATTTTTTCATTCAGTTTTTAGAAAGATTAAATCCCGATTTCGTAGTTGAGCGATTTGCAGGTGAAGTTCCTCCGCGCTTTTTAGCCGGTCCTGGTTGGGGGTTAATCCGTAACGATCAGATATTAAATAAATTTGAAAAACGATTAGAAGAACTGAACACATGGCAAGGAAAGTTTTTTAAGATAAAGGGGGAAAGATAAAAGATAAAAGGAAAAAGGGGAATAAATTATATACTTAAAACTTAATAATAATGGCTGAAAATGAATTAACACAACGACTTTTTAACTTCGCAGTCAGAACAATAAAATTTCTAAAAACATTACCAGATAATCCTGAAGTAAAAATAATTAGATACCAACTAATAAAAAGTTCTTCATCTGCAGGAGCAAACTATGAGGAAGCACAAGCAGGTTCTTCTAAAGCTGATTTCACAAATAAAGTAAGAATTTTTTAAGAGAAATGAGAGAATCTAATTATTGGTTAAGATTAATTAAAGCTGTAGTTGATAAGGTTTATGATGTAAAAGAATTGGAATGGTTAACAAATGAATCATCTGAATTAAAAAGAATATTAGGTTCGATTGTTCAAAAATCAGGTGCTAAATGAAGTATATTGCTATAAAATACTTTTATCTTTCTACTTTAAACTTTTATCTTATTTAATTGAAACATGAACTCATTTCTTAAACACGTTGCTAATGACCTTTATTTAAGGTATGAAGATAGTATCTCGAACCTTTGTATTGTTTTTCCCAATCGCAGGGCTGGTTTATATTTTAAGAAATATCTTTCGGAATTAACCAACAAACCAATGTGGGCGCCGGAAACAACTACCATAAATGAATTAATGCAGGAAGTTTCGGGTCTTACAACTGCTGACAACATCAAACTTCTGTTTGAATTATACCGTATTTACAAACAAATAAAAAAGTCGGAAGAAAGTTTTGATGATTTTTATTTCTGGGGCGAAATGATGCTGAACGATTTTGACGATATTGATAAATACCTTGTCAATCCCGATGATTTATTTAAAAACCTTAAATCTTTAAAATCCATTCAGGATCAGTTTAACTATTTATCGGACGAACAAATTAAATCTATTAAGCAATTCTGGCAAAGCTTCGATCCTGAGAAACACTCCGGTCATCAGGAAGATTTTATAAGCATATGGAATGTTTTACTTGAAATATATCAGCAATTTAATAAAAAGCTAAACGAGCTTGAAATTGCATATGAAGGGATGATTTACAGAGCTGTTGCTGATAAAATTAAAGGCAGCGATAAAATCGAACTACCACACATAAAATATGTTTTTATTGGGTTTAATGCACTTAACAATTGCGAGAAGAAATTTTTCGATTACTTAAATAATAACAAATTAGCCGATTTTTACTGGGATTACGATCAAAGCTATATCAATAATCAACATCACGAAGCAGGATATTTTTTACGTGAAAATGTAAATCAGTATAAACAGCCATTAAGCATATCTAACAAAGATATTTTCAAATCTTTATCGCAAAAAAAGAACATTGAGATTATATCTGTACCTTCAGATGTCGGGCAGGCAAAAGTAATTACTCAAAAACTGAAAGAATCGAACGAAAACATTACTGAATCGCCCAATAAAACAGCCATTGTTTTAGCCGATGAAGAATTGCTGGTTCCTGTTTTGCATTCGGTTCCCGATACTGTTGACAAGGTAAATATTACCATGGGATATCCGGTAAGTAACACTCCGGTTTATAGCTTATTGGAACATATAATTGAATTACAAAAAAATGCGAAAGAAAATAAAAATGGTTTTACATTTTATCATAAAAATGTTGTTGCAATTCTTAGTCATCAATATGTAAATACGCAATTCCCGAAAGAAACAAATAGCCTTTTGCAGTTCATAAGAAAGAACAATAAAATTGTTATTAGCAGTGAAGAATTAGCTGTCTGTGATTTTTTCAAAGTAATTTTTACTAAAATTAACACCTACCTTGAGTTATCTGAATATTTATTAAACATTCTGCATCAAACATATAACTCACTTAAAAAAACGGGTCAGGAAAATACCATTCATACAACATCGCTCGAAAAAGAATATATCTATCATATTTACCTTTCAATTAATCGTTTGAAAGATGTATTACAGGAGCAACAGATCGAAATTAAAACGGAGACATATATTCGTCTGATTCGAAAAATAATAAGAAATCTTCGAGTTCCCTTTACAGGAGAGCCTCTTTCCGGATTACAAATAATGGGGATTCTTGAAACCCGTTTGCTCGATTTTGAAAATCTTTATATAACATCGGTAAACGAAGGCATTTTCCCAAAAACCGAAGCCTCAATGTCATTTATTCCATACAATTTACGGCGAGGGTTTGGATTACCAACTATTGAGCATCAGGATGCAATATATGCCTACTATTTTTATAGATTACTGCAACGAGCAAAAAATATAACCTTAATATATAATTCAAATTCAGATGGATTACAGACAGGTGAAATGAGCAGGTTTTTGTATCAGTTAAAATTTGAATCAGATTTTGATATTACTGAAAAAAGTCTTCGTTACGATATTAATGTTACTCAAGCTAAAGAAATATCGATTGAGAAATCAGAAAAAATAATTAAAAAACTGGGGCAATTTCTTTTATCAAAAGATGAAACAAAATATTTGTCACCAAGTGCTTTAAGTACTTATTTACGTTGCAGTTTACAATTTTACTTCCGATATATCGCTGAGTTACGCGAACAAGACGAACTAACAGAAGAAATTGATGCGCCTTTGTTTGGAAATATTCTGCATCATGCAATGGATTATTTATACGAAGATTTTATTGGTAAAGAAGTGAATATTGAAATCATTAAAAAACTTTTAAACAATAAAGAAAAGATTTCTTCAGCAATTGATCAGGCTTTTAAAGATGAATACTTTAAATCAGAAAGTAAAATTCAATATTCCGGTAAAAACATTATTATTCGTGAAGTGATTGAGAAGTATATTTACCAGATTCTTAAAATTGACGAAAGCATTGCTCCTTTTGAAATTTTATCGCTAGAAGATAAATACGAAATTGAAATTCCTCTTACAACAAACGGAGCATTAAAAATGGTGAAACTGGGTGGAAAAATCGACAGAGTTGATAGAGTAAATAATCATATCAGGGTAATAGATTACAAAACAGGAAACGATAAACTGAAATTTAAGAATATTGAGGCTCTGTTTTCTGATAAAAAGAATGATCAAAATAGTGCTGTTTTTCAAACCTGCCTATACTCTATGTTTTATCAGGAGACTAAAAAACCACAGTTACCAATTACTCCGGGAGTATATTCTGTTCGCAAAATGTTCGACAAAAATTTTGAATATCGTATTTTCAATAAAGAATCAAAGTCTTATATTGATGATTACAATTCGGTAGCCGACAATTATAATGAATATTTAAATCAATTAATAAGCGATGTTTTCAACCCTGACATTTCGTTTTCTCAAACCGAAGAAACCCGTAATTGTGAGTACTGTGCGTATAAAAAAATCTGTCATCGATAATTATTATAGTACATAGTATCGATGAGCACCAAGTAACGAGAACCAGAAACCTGAACCGATCCGCCAGCTGGCGGAGAGCTCAACGACTAAAAGGAGTTAAACTTGAAACTTAATCCTAAGTTTTTATTATATTTGAATTAATTTGTGAAAAAAGAACAAAATGATCCAAAATTTCTTTAACTATAAAGTCAAAATAAAAGATACTCCTTTTAAAACAGAATCTGGTAAAAAATATGAGAATACTGCTGCCATTTCGTTTCTTGATGAAAATAAAAAAGAGGTTTCCTACATTGAATTAGGCTTTATTGATAAAGAAGAAATATATCAACTAATTGACAATAAAAAACCTGTCGATCTTGATCATTGTTATGTTGAGAATTTTTCTTTAGTTGAGTATCGCGAAAGTAGAAATATTGAAAAAAAGACTTCTGTAAAAATCCATGGATTTTCAGCATATAATGCTTTTTTCGATTCGCGTATTATTACTGACTTTTCATTTGCTGAGTTTGATGATAAATATAAAGATTTTGAAAATGCTCATTTTCTTAGTGGAGCAGTTTCT
>DAOWML010000125.1 GCA_030643125.1 Bacteroidales bacterium | reverse complement strand
TATTTAAACCGGAATTTTCCAGATTGCTGATATTTGACCAATTAAAACCTCCATCTATACCAAATTCAATCTTATCAGAATTCAACTTATCACCAAAAACAAGAGAAATAAGTATTTGGCTTTTTGAAATGGTTGACAGCATTAAAAACATGATAAGTAATAATAAAGCTCTTTTCATTTGTCTTTTTATTTGTTATTAATTTTTTACTAATTAGATTAATTCTTTGTTTTTTCGTATTTTAAAAATCATAATAAAACAATGCCCAAATACGACTTGCACTGCCTCTTGAACCATCTATATCGAAACGTTCACCATATATGCATTCTAAACCAATTCTTAATCCTTCCACTATTTTCCAGAAAGCATTTCCGGAAATACTATAGCTAAAGTCAAAGTCGCTACCTGGTTGAAAGTTCCGATTGGTTATAGATGCTATACCAACAGACAAATATGAGGATATGTCTTTAGGCCATATATGACCATAGGATAAAAATCCACCAACAACATCCAGCCCACTAAACTTTGATGTAGCAGGATCATAAGCCATATCTTGCCCGTTGTTTCGAAATGGATTTAGAAAGTGTGCTATGGAATTGCCATAAGTTGCCTGAAATAATAATTGATTGTTTTGATGCATTTCAAATGTTCCCGATAATGATACACCATATCCAAATGAGGTATTTTTATTACCATCAGGATTTATTCCCGTAATTGGAGCTATAATGCCGGATAACTGCATCGAACCCAACTTTCCTATTCCGCGAATTCTTGCTGTTACATTAGGTATTGTTTGTAAAAAGGTCATATCAATGGAATCATGCATTATTAAGTCTGGAAGGGAATACTCCAGAGCGACTGAACCCCTGAGTTTTTCTGAAATATTTTTGCTGTAACGCATTTGAGGTGTCCTGATGTTAATGGACCCGTCAGCGCCGGTTGGATCAACGGTAGAAGGAAGGGATGAAACATTAGTTAATAAAGACCATGTTTGACCAATAAGAAAATTTCCATATTTCCCATATGCATGCCTGATTCGGTAGTTATAATTTGGTCCTGCAAAATCACTCTCAATTCTTATAAAAATATCCTGGTCCGATATTTTTCTTGTTATTTCAAAACCAATTCTGGAAAAGCCTAAACTATTGTAATAATTCGAAATATAAATGTTTGCAGCTCCTGTAGGAATATCAAACGTACTAAAACTATTTTTACTTAATAGATTTTTGCTATCATAGAAAGCTGAAAAACGAACTGATCCCAAAATCCGCATTTGTAGTTTACCTTCATCAGCTACAATGTACAAACCACGATCCTGTCCAATATCCAACGGACTGTTTTCTCTTTTCTGATCGATAGTATCCTGAATTGCAATTTGCTCAGAATCTGGTGTTGATACAACCACCTTTGCCGAATCCAGATTAGAATCAGTCTTTTCCTGGTTATACCCGAGAGTTGAGGTAAAAACAAAAATTAATAATATAATTACTTTGCTATATGTAATGGATTTCCTAAAGTCCATATTATAAATTTTTATTTTAATGTTATATAAGTTAAGTAATGCCAATTAGCGCCTGGTAAAGATTAAAACAAATATATATTAAATTTATTAGTGGCGGAGATTTTTTACTTATTTATAAGGGATAATATAAGGTTCTCCAACTTGAAGATTATCGAAAGTTTCGGGATCACTTGCTTTCGAAATAAACTTGAATTTTTCATCTCCTGTAGGATTATGGGGGAAATACATAAAACTAAGATCGATTGTTTGTATAACAAAACTTTCGTTTCTTATTCGGACTCCAATCCCAATACCTGAATGTAGTTCTCCTGAGTAAATAACAGGATCCTTATACCTTATTAATCCAAGATTAGCAACGGCGTATGGTGCGAATTTAAAACCATATAAATAAGCATTGGAAAAATAAATAGCTTCAATAGATAAAGCTGTTTTTGATGTGCCTCGAGTGTTATAACCTGATAAGCCTTCAACTTCATCTTTTAAATTAGTCCACTCATAATTGTATCTGTCAATTCCTTCATTATATTCCATGTTAATAAAATAGCGCATTTTTGACCGATTTATATTGATTAAACGGGAGTAATAAAGCATTTGACCAGAAAAAACCCCTTGCAAAGAATTTTTAGAATCATAAAAGCTTCCATATTCAACTCTTATACCATAATATCCTCCTTTTTTAAGAGCATATCCTGCGCCTAGCCTAATACCTCCATAATACATATTCTGGATATCGCTCCATACATATCCGGTGGTAAACGAGAGTAAATAACCCACCGGTACATCTTCGATTACTCCAAATCCTTTTAAGTACCTTGTTTTAATAGGTTTGCTTTTTAAAATGGTAATACTTCCCAGTAATAAAGAGGTATTTTGAAAAAGTTGATTTGTATCAGGTGTTATGACAGGTCTTTTCTGGAAATGATTTCGTTGAAATTTTACTGAAAACAGAAGATTTTCCCTTTTTTCAGACGATAAAAGAAATGATCTTCCGATCCATATTTTTTCATTATCTTTAATATAATCATATATAACTGTTGTATCAGGATATGGCAAGGGGTAAATATCTCTCTTATATTCGTATCCTACCCCCCCCGCATAGCGTGTTTCAAGTGTTAAAAATTCCTTGTTAATATTAGCAGAATAAAGAGAATTTATTGGAGTTTCCCGATACTTTAGTTTTAATCTTATAAAGGAGTTCGAAATATTGTTTAAGTCATATTCTAACTGATTTCCTATTTTAGGGCTGTAATCTGAATCATATAAAGCCCGATATTCTACTCCTTGTCCTGATCCAATAATATTTTTATAGCCAAGGATGATATCAAATTTATTTATAGATGAATATGACAGGCCTGGCGCAATCGTAAACAGGTCCTTGACAATTACAATTATATCTGCATTTTTTTCATCGATAGGAACCACAACAAGCCTGGCATTCTCAATGTAATTTAACGACCTTAGTATTCGTTCGTTATCAGCCATTCGGTTTGCATTAATTGTTTCTCCTTTATGAATAATCAGATTCTTTCTTATTATATTTTCTTTAGTGCTCACATGTGCTTTATTCAAAAATTTTGAAAGCTTACTTGTTGCAACTATATTGGTGTCGGTTACTGTACCGGCCATTACATCCACATGAGTAATATGAATGGCATTGATAGTAAGCCCCTCATAAATAACATATTCAGCGCTTATATCAATATTATTTGTTTTGCTTTGTTCTTTAATTGCTAATTTATAAAGTTCCGATGAAAATTTATTTCCTTCTGATTTTACTTTAAGAGAATCGTAAAAACTTTGAGATTTATGATACGGATTTTTTTTGATTTTATATTTTTCGTCAGATTGTAGTACTATAATAGTATCAGATGCAGGAATAATTACCGAATCTTTTAATACAAGCATTTGACCAAAACTAACAAACAGGCTGTCGTTATTTAACTCCTGGGAAAAAACTGTGATACTCGCAAAAATGAGTATAGTTTGTAGCAATATGTAGGTTTTTATCCGGTACTGATGCATAGAAATCAGAAAATAATTTTAACTTGTTAAAAGGGAAATAGAATAATATTATTCTTATAATATTAAAACTAAAATGCTTCAGAAAAGTTTATATAAAACCCGCTAATACCATTTTTACCAAATCCTGTATCTATTCTCAAATTTATATCACTCTCACTATCTACTTTAATTCTTAATCCTAGTCCATAACTTGGCCAGAACCCACTCAAAGATAAATCCTGATATTTTTCTGCTACTCTGCCTGTACCAACCCAACCAACTAATCCAAAAATATTCCAAACCGGCATTCTGTATTCTACCTGAGCATCAACAAGAACTCTATCCCTTAAAGCTCCTTTGTAGTAACCCCTCATTCTGTCCTCACCACCTAGTTTTGATAACTCATAATACGGAACATCACCCCCCGCATAGTTTGTAGCCATTTGAACAGCTATCACATGCTTATGCCAGGGATTAAAGTATTTTCGCACGTTAAATTGCCAGGTTTGAAAATCAAATCCAGTTCCATACCAGTTAGGATAATATAAGTAAGATAAGAATACAAATGACCCATTTGATGCATTATATCTATTGTCTCTGCTATCCCAGGCCATTGAAATGCCCAGTCCGATTGTTGTACCACCATCTTTTCCTGTAACATCGTCAGTAATTAAAAAGCTTGTGGAGTCTTTTTCTACCTCAAAGGTATTTGTTAAATCAACTCCAACACCTAAATATAAACTAGAGTGAAGTTGTCTAAGAAAATAATTTACAAAAGAAATTCTTTCAGTAGTTATGGATTCAATATCGTCTCTTGCTACATCATTCCCAATACCAAAAATATATTCAGGTGTTTTCTTATAGTTGATATAGCCTAATAACATATACTTATCTTGAGAAAAATTAAAAGCAGTAGATACTGAAATGTTAATATGTCCTTCAGTAGATATGGTAAAAACTTCCGAAATTTTTGAATATGAAGAAATGGTGTCAGTTTTATTAAGCTTGAACGCATTAAATTTGGCTAAGCCAAATACGTTCCCTGCTTCTTCGGAATAAGAAATTAATGGAACAGGGAAAACCTTGAAAAAGTTTTCTGCTTTTTTGTTAAATTCATCAAATTTTGAAAGTTGAACCGTATCAACATTCTCAATTTGAATGGTGTCATTTGAATTATCTGTACTAACATTTGCAAGCACATTAAAAGTAAATGCTATTAGTATTATGATGATAATTAGAAATTGTTTTCGGAGATTTGAGAAGAATAATTTAATCATGGTTTTTTCCAATTAGAGGTTAATAAATAACAATTCATTATTAAACTGGCATTAAATTAGTGAAATTAATCTATAAAACAAAAAAGTTATTAATTCAACATTACAGATTTATTGCATTGCAAATCCAACAAATAGAGATTTTTACAGACACAGGTATTTTAACAAAGGTGCACTAATTAACTCAAATGCTTATTAAATATTCTTTTGCATTAGCGCATAATTTAAACTAAATTTGTTTTAATTTGTTATATATAAATAATTTAAAACCAATTAAATGATATATTTGGTGCGATTGAGAAAAAAAAGTATCCTTAGTAGTTTTGTATTGTTAACTGTTATTTTATTTGTTTTTTCCTGCAAAAATAAACAAACACAGCAAGCAACACCACCTGATATTAACGTTGTAAAAGTCATTCAAAAGGACATTCCTATTTACAAAGAGTATGTTGGGCAAACTTATGGATATAAGGACATTCCTATAAGAGCAAGAGTTGATGGGTACTTAACAGGCATTCATTTTAAAGAAGGTTTTGGTGTTAAAAAAGGTCAATTGCTTTATACTATTGACCAACAACCATATCAGGCAAAAGAAGCAGAAGCCATGGGACAATTGGCTAAAGCCAAAACTGAATTGGTAAGGGCAGCAAATGAATTAAACAGGATTAAACCTCTTGCTGAGATGAAAGCTGTTAGTGAAAGTGACCTTGATGCCGCCTTTGCAGAACATGGCGCTGCAAAAGCTTCGGTTGAAGCCGCTGAAGCAAGTTTACGATTATCACGAATCAATCTTGACTATACAAATATAAAGTCACCAATTAATGGTTTAATTGGTAAAACTCTTGCCAAAGAAGGCGAATATGTAGGTAAAAATCCCAACCCTGTAATTTTAAACACCGTTTCGCGTATTGATAATATAAGAGTAGAGTTTTTCTTAACAGAGTCTGAATATCTTTACTTTTTCAGGAGATTAAAAGATAAAATTGATGATAATGACCATGAGAAGGTAAGTTTAGAATTAATTCTTGCAGATGGTTCTTTACATAACCATAAAGGGAAAATTGATTTTATTGATCGTAATGTTGATCCTACTACTGGGGCAATTCTTTTACAGGCAACTTTTCCTAATCCTGAAAAATTAATTCGTCCGGGTCAATATACCAAAGTAAAAGCATTGATAGAAATTAATAAAAATGCGCTTATCGTTCCGCAAAAATGTGTAAAAGAATTACAAGGAAAATATTCTGCTTTTATTGTGAATAGTGAAAATAAGGTAGAGTTAAAGGAAGTTCTAATTGCCGGATTTTATGATGATTTTTATATTATTTCAGATGGTGTAAAAGTTGGTGACAAGGTTATTATTGAAGGTATTCAAAAAGTTGCACCTGAAATGGTGGTTAAACCAAACATCATTGAATTTAAAAGTCAAGCCATAAAAAAATAGTTATTGTTATGGAAGAAAAGAAAGGTAATTTTTTTGTCCATAGACCTATTATGGCTATGGTAATTGCTATTGTCATTGTTATTGTTGGTGCAGTCTCAGTTCTTGATCTACCAATGGAACAATATCCTAATCTTACTCCGCCGATAGTTCAGGTAAGAGGTGTTTATACAGGGGCAAATGCACTAAATGTTGAAGAATCAATGGCTACACCCTTAGAACAGCAAATAAATGGTGTGGACAATATGATTTATATGAAATCGACTAATACCAATAATGGCACCATGTCTATTAATATTTCTTTTGATGTGGGTACTGATCCGGATATGAATACCGTTTTAGCTCAAAACAGGGTATCTGCTGCTACTGCAAAACTTCCTGAATCTGTAAAAAAGTTTGGTGTTTCTACTGAAAAGGCATTACCTAGTATATTAATGTTAATTGCACTAACTTCTGATGGAAGATATGATCAGGATTTTTTGGGAAACTATGCTTTAATAAACATTCAAGACCAACTAGCAAGGATTAAAGGTGTAGGTCGTGTAGATGTAATAGGAGCATCGGATTATGCCATGAGGATATGGGTAAAACCGGATCGTCTGGCTCAAAAGGGCATTACTGTACCGGAAATTTTAAATGCTATAAATCAACAAAATGCGATTGTTCCCGGTGGTAAATTTGGTGCTGAACCGGCACCTCCCGGAACAGAATTTACATATACGATTCGTTTGCCCGAAAGATTTAATTCAGCTGAAGCTTTTAGAAAGATT
>DAOWML010000118.1 GCA_030643125.1 Bacteroidales bacterium | reverse complement strand
TGTATATTTAAGTTAAGCTCTCATGTGTTTATATTTATTTATGTGTCTATCTCATTTTTGTTCTTTATTAATATCGAATATCCAACATCGAATGTCGAACGGTGAAGCCCTCACCGAAGGTAATATTGAAGTATGCATTACTCAACTTCTGTAAAGACTTCTTCATTCATTATTCTTTGTTCGATATTCGACATTATATTTGTTTTCATTTAAGTCATTCTGAATAATCATGCCCTTACCTGTTTGCCCTGACTACCGTCAGGCAGGCGACAGGTAGATGTGTTTTAAATTAATCATAGAGTTTCATTTATCTTCATTTATTACATTTAACATATCTTAACACTAGTATTTCAAGATATATGCCAATCAGTATAAAGTGCTTTCATGCTGATATTTAACAAAATATATTATTAATGATTGGTAAATATTTTGTGCGGCTACGTTCAAAAGATGTACGTTTTCGAACAAAAAAAAGAAGCTTTTAATAGCTTCTTTTTAATAAGAAAGAACAGAAGTGAACAAATTGGGGATCTTATATACTCAAAAATCGGGAAAGTATAGGGGAATATTCACTTCTGTCTTCCTTATTTCCTTTTTTTATTTATAAAACTTTCTTAATATTCTCAGTAACAATATGACCATCGAATAACTGAATAATTCTATGAGATTTTTCAGCATCTGAAGGCGAGTGTGTTACCATTACAATAGTTGTACCTTCATTATTTAACTCAGCTAATAAATTCATAACTTCTTCTCCATTTGCTGAGTCTAGATTACCTGTAGGCTCATCGGCAAGTATTAATTTCGGATTAGTAACAACAGCTCTTGATATAGCAACACGTTGCTGCTGACCACCCGATAATTGCTGTGGAAAATGCTTCTTACGATGCGACATTTTCATTCTGTCAAGTACTGCTTCCACTTTTTTTCTTCTTTCAGATGAAGGCATATTTAAATATAGCAACGGAAGCTCTACATTTTCATATACAGTAAGTTCGTCTATTAAATTAAAACTTTGAAAAACAAAACCAATATTACCTTTTCTTAGGTTAGTTCTTTGTCTTTCTGAATATTTTGAAATCTCCTGATCCATAAAATTTAATTCACCTGAAGTAGGATTATCAAGCAAGCCAACAATATTTAATAAAGTTGATTTTCCACAACCTGATGGTCCCATAATTGCTACAAATTCTCCACTTTCGATATTCAAATTTACTTTGTTAAGAGCAGTAGTTTCTACTTCGTCTGTTCTAAAAATTTTGACTAGTTCATTAGTTTTAATCATAACTGTAAGATTTAAATTACTATTATATATATTATTCTTTTATTTTAGGTTCTACTGTTATACTTCGACTACGCTCAGTATAAATTTTAGTGGAAATAATTAAATGCGTAAATGATTAAATGTTATTTTCTGTTTAATGCTTCAATAAATATTTCCTTTTCTGTCATAATCTTTCATAACCATTTTATCATTCAATCATTTTGTCATTACCCATTAAATTCGTGGTAACACCCTATTTTAGTATTAACTGATCAACATCATTAAAGTTATCATAGCTCGATACAATAACTTGTTCCCCCGGATTTAATCCTTCAAGCACTTCATAATATCTAGGGTTTTGACGTCCTATTGAAATATCTCTTTTCACAGCTAAATCACCTTCTTCGTTAACAATATATACCCATTGTCCGCCAGTACTTTGATAAAATCCACCACGGGGAATTAATACAGCTTGCTTCGATTCACCAAGTTCTAATTTTAATCTGAATGTCTGGCCAATTCTTATTTGACTTGGCTTTTCGGAAGTAAACACCATATCAACAGCAAATCTGCCATTATTAACTTCCGGATATACTTTATCAATTTTTAAAGTATAGTTTGCACCTGCAAAATCGAAACTACCTGGAAGTCCTTTTCTTACTCTTGCTATATAGTGTTCATCAATTTCTACTCTTAATTTATAATTATCAAGAATATTGATAGTACCTATGCGGGAACCATAAGTAATAACTTCACCAATTTCTGGATTTAAGTTTGCCAATTCACCGTCAACAGGAGCTTTTACATTCAGGTTATCCAATCTACCCTGAATAATTTTTAAGTTTTCCTGCATGTTTCTAATCTGATTGTCCATGGCTTTTAACTGAACTTTCCTATAAATAGAATCATTCTTTAAAGCTTCGTTTAATAACGAATGCTGACGGCTTGTAGCATAATACTGTTCATATGATTGATCAAAAACCTCTTTTGAAATATGCTCATCATCAAATAACTTTTTATTGTATTCATACTGTCGTTCTTGCATCTTGAGCAAACGTTCAGTTTCAATCAGTGTCTGTTTTCTATTTATGGTATTAAGTTCCAAAGTGATTTTTGTATTTTCGAATTCGTTAATGGATCTTGAAACAGCAGCCTCGTTGTTAGAGATTTCTAAAATCAAATTGGTATTACTTAAACGTAGAATTACATTCCCTTTTTTCACCATATTACCTTCGTCAATTAATATTTCATCAACTCTCCCTCCCTCGATAGCATCCAAGTAAATAGTTCTTATTGGTTCTACTGTTCCAATCTGTGCTATATAATCCTTAAACTCATCTTCAATAATTGATTCAATTGTAATTTTTTCTTTTTCAACGTTCAGCTTTGAACTTTTATCGCCGAAAAAGATATTATAAGCAACTAGAAGAATAAGAACACTCCCCACTGTTATCCATACTGTTCTTTTGTTTAGCCATTTATGCTTTTTTTCTATTACTCTATCCATTATTTAAAAATTTTGTAAGATTTATTTAGATTCTGCCCTTCAATAATCATTTATTATGCCAAAACATGTATATATCTGTCTTGGTGGTTGTTACATATTTTTAATATGTTTTTACAAAAGATAAACTGTTCGATAACGAAACAGGCTGAGTACGAATCCGTACACAAGCATAATCAAATTATAAATGACTAACCTGTCTACCGACAGGAAGGAATGCTTACTAAATATTTAAATTTTTAATTTAATTTTAGTCATTTTAGTCATTTAAACATTTTAGTCATTTAAATTGTATCTTTACAGTTAATTCAGATAATTATTTAGTTAACTACTTTATTATGAACGAAAAGATTGGCAGAATACTGGCTGTTGACGATAATGAAGATATACTGTTTGCTTTAAAACTTCTACTTAAAAATCATGTGGAATTAATTCAAACCGAAACAAACCCTGAAAGAATTCCGGAGTTTTTACATAACGAAAATTACGATGTTATTCTTCTTGACATGAATTTTACTAAAGATGCCATTAGTGGTCAGGAAGGTTTTGACTGCTTAGCAAAAATCACAGGAATTGATCCTGATGCAGTTGTTGTATTTATAACTGCTTATGGCGATGCTGAAAAAGCTGTTAAAGCAATTAAGCTTGGTGCTACGGATTTTGTTTTAAAACCATGGCAAAACGAAAAGTTACTTGCTACAATTTCATCTGCAATTAAACTTCGTAGATCAAAAAGTGAAGCCACTGATTTAAAGAAAAAACAAAAGGCAATTAGTGCTATTCAGGATCAACCTTTTCATGAATTTATCGGTAATTCTCCTGAAATGCAACAAGTATTTACAACAATTAAAAAAGTTGCTAAAACCGATGCTAACATTTTAATTCTTGGCGAAAACGGAACCGGTAAAGAGCTTGTTGCAAGAGCCTTACATCGAAATTCACTCAGGACAGACGAAGTGTTTATGAGTGTAGATTTGGGTTCGATTGCAGAAACATTATTCGAAAGCGAACTGTTTGGGCACATGAAAGGTTCCTTTACTGATGCAAAAAAAGATAAACCCGGGAGATTTGAAATAGCATCAGGGGGAACATTATTTTTAGATGAAATAGGGAATTTATCATTGCCTATGCAAGCCAAACTACTTAATGTTCTTGAAAGAAGAGAAATTACCCGGGTAGGTGCCAATAAACCAAACAAAATTGATGTCCGGCTAATTTGTGCTACAAATAATAATATTCATACAATGGTTCAGGATGAATCGTTTAGGCAAGATTTAATATATCGAATAAATACTGTAGAAATACATTTACCTCCTTTAAGAGAAAGAGTAAGTGATATTCCATTGCTTGCAAATCATTTCTTAGGCATCTATTCAAAGAAATACAGAAAAAAAATTAAGGGTATCAATGCCGATGCAATGAAAAAAATGAGTCAGTATCAGTGGCCAGGGAATGTAAGAGAATTACAACACGCCTTAGAAAGAGCTGTTATTATGAGTGATTCCGACATATTGGAATCTGATGATTTTTTACTTACAACCAGAAGTGAAAAAATTGCAGAAATTGAAATTGACACATACAACCTTGTTGAAGTAGAAAAGAATATAATTGTTAAAGTACTAAAACAAAATCAGGGCAATGTAACCCAGGCTGCAACAATACTAGGACTTACTAGAACTTCATTATACAGAAGAATGGAAAAATATGATCTTTAGAAATTTTAGATTTGTTGCTATATTCAGAATATTGTTGTTAACAGCAACAATATTTCTTTTTTTCTACACACTTACTTTAGAGTATTTTATTACTCCATTCTTAATTGCACTTATAATCATATTTCAGGTTTATCTCATTTTTAAATACATGGACAAAACAAACCGTGATCTTTCAAGTTTTCTTGAATCTATTCGTTTTTCTGAATTTACACGATCTTTTAAAATTGAGGGAATGGGATCATCTTTTGATGAACTTAATAAAGCTTTTAATGATGTAATTCAGGACTTCCAAAAAGTACGATCTGAAAAGGAAGAGCAATATCAATACTTTCAAAATCTTGTAAGGAATATTGATGTAAGTATTATTACCTATCAACGTGATGGTACAGTTGATATGGTTAATAATGCCTTTAAAAAACTATTCCAGATAAATTCTGTAAAGAATATTTACGACCTGAATAGTATTAGCCCCAAATTAGTAGATACTCTTATTAAATTTGAACCGGGAAAAAGTTGCCTGGTAAAAATTCAGGAAGAAGATGATATTTTACAATTAGCCATATCGGGAACAGAATTTAAGATACTACATAAAAGTATTATACTTGTTACAATTAAAAATATTCAAAGCGTATTAGAGGATCAGGAAACAGAAAGCTGGCAAAAATTAATCCGTGTTCTTACACACGAAATAATGAATTCAATTACACCAATTTCTTCTATTACTTCTACATTAGATTTAATGTTGAAAGATGCTCAGAATAGAAAAACTCCTCCTGATAAAGAATCCATAGAAGAAGTTCAAATGGCCATAAAAACCATTAATAAAAGAAGCAATGGTTTACTTCATTTTGTTGATACTTATAGAAATTTAACAAAAATTCCTACGCCAAATTTCAAAATAGCTAAAGTTAAAGAGGTTCTTGATGATATAAAGCTCCTATTTCAGGAAGAAATCAAAACTAAAAATGTAGATTATGTTGTGTCAATAGAGCCTGAATCCATAGAGTTCTATGCCGACACAAAACTAATTGAACAAGTTTTAATTAACTTAATTAAAAATGCCATACATGCTCTCGAAAATAGTGAAACACCCATGATTCATGTAAAGGCCTACTATAACAAACGCGGGAGAGTTACAATACAGGTTATTGATAACGGTCAGGGTATATTAAAAGAAGTTTTAGATAAAATTTTTATTCCTTTTTTCACTACAAAACCAAAAGGTTCAGGTATAGGGTTAAGCCTATCGAAACAAATTATGCGCTTACACGCTGGATCGATTACGGCAAAATCAGAAATAGGAAACCTGCCGGACGGGCAGGGTAAGGCAGGAGGAACTACTTTTACATTGACTTTTTAGTTAAGAGTGATATGATGACTCCAAGTCATCCTATCACTAAACAGAAACATGCTACTAGAAAAAGATTTTATATATCACATTTATAATCAAGGCAACAACCATAGAAAAATCTTCTTTAGTCAAGAGAATTATTTATTTTTCCTTGAAAAGATAAAAACATATATAACACCTTATGCCGATATCCTGGCTTGGTGTTTAATGCCTAATCATTTTCATTTAATGGTATTAGTGAATTATGAAAGTTTGCCTAAGAGTGGGGGAGCGACTCCAAGTCGCACTTCCACTAAAACAATCAGTTTTAATCATTCCATAGGAATTATGCTTGCATCCTATACACGAGCTATAAACAAACAAAATATTACTTCAGGAAGTTTATTTCGAGGAAAAACAAAAGCCGAATGTTTAAATTGCCCAAATGGAATAACTCCGTCTTTTATTGCTAAAAATGGAATTACGCAATTAAATTCATCAAATCCCGAAAATGAATATCCACAAATATGTTTCAATTATATACACCAAAATCCAGTAAAAGCAGGTCTGGCAGAAAAAGTAACAGAATGGTCATTTTCATCAGCTAAAGATTATTCAGATTTGCGTAATGGAAAGCTAATTAACAAAATTGCAGCTAAAAATTTTGGATTAATTTACAAAGATGAGTCTTGATTCGAAGTAAAAGTAGATAAAAAAGTGATACGATGACTTAAAGTCATCGTATCACTAAGAGAATTATAACTTCAAATTATTGTCAAATAATTTTGCTATATGTATTGACATTTTTAAAAAGTCATAACCATCATTTCTATTCGTCAATATTAAAACTGTCATATGAGTATCAGGCAATAGTAAAACTAAGTTTGAATACCCCCTTTGAGAACCACCATGCCAATTATAGCGAACACCATTTTTTTTCATTACAGCCCAACCATAACCATAATAAGGAACATCCTTATTATCAGATAATTTCTCAACAGAAAATATTTTAGAAAGACTCTCGCTTTTCAACAATTTCTCTGAAAATAAAGCTTTAGTCCATTTAGCATAATCTATAGAATTAGTATATATCCCCTGCTCCCCATACACTTTACTAATATCTTTTCTTGTAATATACTTTTCATTTTCTTTGAAATGACTTTCAGCTATATTTTGATCGCTAATCTCATCTGCTAAAAAAGTATTATTCATAGATAGTTTCTTGAAAATATACTTATGTAAAAAATCCTTATATGACTTTTTTGATTTTTTTTCAATAATCTTAACCAGTAAAGCATAATCTGAATTACTGTATTTCCATTTGGTTCCCGGTTCAAAAACAGGCTCAT
>DAOWML010000206.1 GCA_030643125.1 Bacteroidales bacterium | reverse complement strand
GGCCTTAAAGGAGAATTTGCAGATATCAATATGCAGGCCGATTTTCTTTGGCAATTATCACTAATTAATAGATATATTGGTAATTATAGTGCGTCGCTTGAAAATTGTCTGATTCTGAAAGGATTAATTGAATCCGGAAAGACAAAAAAGTATAATTATCAGATTTACAACACCCTGGGTCTTATTTATAAACCGTTAATGGAATACGAACTTTCATTTAAGAATTTCGAAAAATCAATAAAGCTTGCCCTTGAAAATAACAACGAAGCATTTGCAGGAGTTGTATATGCTAACATTGGGAATTTGTTTTATGAGCAAAATCGGTTAGAAGAAGCACTTGAATATTTTGCAAAAGGAGTTGTTTTGGAAGAAAAATACGGACTTTACGCAAATGCCGGTAATTCATATACAGTAATTGCAAATATATACTTAAAATTAAAAAAATCAGATTCATCATTTTTGTATTTACAAAAAGCAGATAATTACAACACCGAATATGATAATAATGTTGGTTTGGCTTATACACATTTTACTTATGGCAAATATTACTTTCAAAAAGGAGAATATGAAACTTCAACTGCATATTTAAATAAAACTATAGATTACGCTTCAAAGAATCATTTAAATGTTATATTAAGTGATGCGTTAAAATTATTGTCAGAGATAAATTCAATAAATAGAAATTTTAAAGATGCATATGAAAATTTCAAACACTTTTTCGGGATTTATGAAACTGTTTATAGCATAGAAAAAATAAATAAAGCAAAAACCTTAGAACAAAAATTAATACAACAGGAAAAAGAAAACGAACTTTTTGAATTAAAACTTAAAAAACAGAAAACCATAAATACTTTACTTATTATTATTGCATCACTAATTTTAGTAGTAGGTATAGTTATTTTAATTTATCTTTTTCAATTCAAAAAACTAAATAAAGAACACATAAAGTCTAAAGAAAAAGCAGAAGAATCTGATAAATTAAAGAGTAAGTTTTTACAAACCATTTCGCATGAAATCAGAACTCCGTTAAATGGTATTCTGGGTTTCTCAGAAATGATTCTTTCTAAAAGTCTTTCGGATAAAGAACTGAATGAAGTCAATGATCTGATAATACAAAACAGCGATAATCTGATATCAACTATTGAAAACCTGGTTGATATTGCACATCTCACTACGAATCAATACAATGTGATAAAATCAAAATTTGAGTTAACTCCTTTATTAGAAAGTATCATTTTTCAAGCTAAAAAGAATGTAATTTTAAAAAATAAGAAGGATTTAGATATTCATCTTAAAATGAATGGTAAAGTTGAGTTATTTACAGATAAAACAATTATTTTAAAAATAATTCTTCATCTGGTAAAAAATGCAATATTATATACTGAAGAAGGTTCTATAACTATAGGTTATAAAGAGGAAAAATCAAATGTAATTCTATACGTAAAAGATACAGGGATTGGTATTCCAAAAGAAAAGATTGATGTTATTTTTTCACCTTTCAGGCAAGCTGATGAAGATATTAACATTAAGGTTGGAGGAACCGGATTGGGTTTATCTATTGTAAATAAGTTCGTACAATTACTGGGTGGTAATATCTGGGTTGGTTCGAAACTCAAAGAAGGAAGCACATTCTTTTTATCATTGCCTTTGAAATAAGTTAAATGACTATCGGATTGATTTCCTGTAATTTAAAAAAAGGTGCTAAGCGGTTATGTTTTATAGACTTTTCAGTAATTTTTATGGAGATATTCAATTTATAAATAAATCCGCTAAGCACCTACATATTATTTTTTATTTACTTTTGATTCTCATTTTATTTTTAGAATAATGACAAAAAAAGAGCGCTTTGAACATATTATAGATTTTTTCAAAAAAGAACGACCTATAGCAGAAACCGAATTAGATTATGGAACTCCTTTTGCATTGCTTGTTGCAGTTATCTTAAGTGCTCAATGCACCGATAAAAGAGTAAATATAATTACTCCTGCCCTTTTGGAACGATTCCCTACAGCTTACGAAATGGCACAGGCATCAGTCGATGAAGTTTTTGAATATATAAAAACTTGTTCGTACCCCAATAATAAAGCCAAGCATTTGGTTGGAATGGCAAAAATGCTTACTGAAGATTTTAATGAAATAGTCCCGGATGATATTAACGAACTTCAGAAATTACCCGGTGTTGGCCGCAAAACAGCTAATGTAATAGCATCTGTTGTTTTTAACAAACCTGCACTGGCTGTTGATACGCATGTTTTTCGTGTATCAAAAAGAATAGGTTTAACAACAAATGCCAAAACTCCTTTAGAAACCGAAAAACAACTGGTTAAATATATTCCTGAAGAATTAATACCAATAGCACACCACTGGCTTATTTTACATGGAAGATATATTTGTATTGCCCGCAAACCAAAATGTGAGAATTGCGGGATTGCTATGTTTTGTAAGTATTTTAATAGTAAATAGATATGAGTATCGAGTATCAAGACACAAGAAATTTGAAACTTGAAATTTTTTCTCATTATCTCTATCATCTACCATTTACCTCAAACACTGTCAGGTCTTTCTTTCCCACCATCAACCCTTAGACTCTGACAGGTTTTCTCCTTATGGTATGTGGATCTGAATTTTCAAATTATGGATGTACGACAAACTTCTCTTTTTGTGTATCTTGGTTCCGAAAGCTTTCGGAATTGAGCCTTAGTGGCAGGAAAACATTCGCCACCAAGACACTAAAAACACTAAAAATTTACAAAGATAACATACAAGATTATCTTATACTATTCTTCAACTTTCTTTAAATATTTATCCAAGAATTCCAGAATCTTTTTATTTGATTCGATTTGGTTATCTTTTTTCCTAAATCCATGGCCTTCATCTTCAAAAATCACATATTCTACAGGAACTCCATTAGCCCTGGCTTTTTCAACAATTTCATCAGACTCGACTTGTAATACTCTTGGATCATTTGCTCCCTGAAGAACCATAAATGGTTTTTGTATCTTATCCGCATGAAATAAAGGAGAAATATTATATAAATAAACAGAATCTTCATAAGGATTACCCATTTCCTTATATAATGCATTTCTAAAATCCTCCCACCATGCAGGAATACTTTTAAGTGTACGTAACCAATTAGTTACACCAAATATATTTACTCCAACTTCAAATTCTTCGGGTGTAAATGTCATTGCAGCAGCAACCATATAGCCACCGTACGATCCTCCCATAATTCCAATTTTATCAGGATCTACAACTCCTGTTTCTTCAAGAAATGTCTTTGCATATATACAATCTTTTAAATCATGATCACCATGTTTTCTATCGTCTAAAGAATAGAAAGTTTTTCCATAACCACTACTACCTCTATTATTTACATCAATAATTGCATAACCATGATTAACCAGATATTGAATTGTTGATCTGTAACCTACACGAGCTTGTCCTCCGGGGCCACCATGAACATGAACTAAAGCAGGAACTTTATTCTTTTCAGAAGCTTGATGCGGAATATACAGTACTGCGGGAATTTCAAGTCCGTCAAAAGATTTATAACGCACAACTTTTGATGTAACCAAATCATCAGGATTAATTTCAGGATTTAAAGTATTTGTTAATTGTTTGTATTCATTCGTTTCTAAGTTAAGAATATAAAGATTACTTGAACTTATTGAACTAGACGCATAAAAACCCATGTAGTTTTCACTTTGTGAAATATTTACCGAGCTAATATTTAAATTATCAAATTTTGGTAGTTCTATTTCTTCTCCTGAAGCTGTATCGAAAATCTTAATAACTGTTTTTGAATCACAGTTAATTCCAATGACTCTATATTTACCATTGTATGAATGATAAGCATACATAATATCCCAACCTGCATCATAGATTTTTTCAATTTTTTCAGTTTCCAAATCAATTTTTGCTAAATATGTAAACTCACTATTCTTATCAGTAAGAAAATATAATTCTTTTCCATCTGAGCTAAAATCTACAGGCCTATAAGTTATTTCTCCTTCGTGTTCTGATAATAATTTTAATTCTTTAGTTTCACGATTATACAAATACATATTGTTATTTGTAGTAGTAATAGTCTTAGTAAAAGCAAAAAGATTTTTATCATTTGATATGGTACTTATATTATAGCCTTCTAAATTCTCATAAATCATTTCATATTCCATGCTTGCCAGATTCATTTCAAAATAATCATCAAATCTTGCGTCTCTTTTATTTGAAGAAAAGAAAAAACTTTCTCTGTCATAACTCCATCCCAGAAAATTTACTCGCGCACTATCAAAAGGAATAAGATCACTTATTATCCCTTCCTCATTACGCAAATAAATATGATTTATTTCATTTCCTCCTTTGTCAGATCTTAATAAAACCCTGTCATCAGAAGGAAAATAGCTTATTGCGTAAGATGTTTCTTCACGGTTGGTTAATTGTATTTGTTCACCACCTTCAATACTTATTTCGTATAAATTATAGATTCCACTCTCATTGCTGGAAAAAAGAATCTTAGATTCATCAAAAGAGAATGAACTTCCACCAATTGAAATTGTGTTCATAAATTGCTCAATAGTATATTGCTGAACTTCTTTCTTTTCCTTAAACGAATCACAAGAAAAGGAGAATAATACAATACCCAGAATTAAGTAAATGCTAAGTTTTTTCATAATTATTTATTTTAGAGTTAATGATATTTTATGCTAAATTAAAAAACTTAAAGAAAAATACGTTATTGTTCT
>DAOWML010000122.1 GCA_030643125.1 Bacteroidales bacterium | reverse complement strand
GGAAATGGGTATCGACTGAAAATATCCAAATATCTGCAGGAGATATTCCTAAGATTCATGACTTTACCATTTCTACTTTATTTGGTAATGATATTACTGAAATTGTTTTAAATGATAATAAGTTTACTTTTCTACTTATAGCATACGACTTGAATAAAGCAAATTTAAAGAATATTGATGCTATTAATGAATTGGCTGAATTTGTAAAAGAAACCGGCAAATGTAATTTTATTTGCTTGACATCTTCGGTAGAACCAGAAATCAATGATTTCAAAGAAAAAACAAATGCTCCTTATATGTTCTTTAATACGGATGAAATTACTTTAAAAACTATAATAAGATCAAATCCTGGTATAGTTTTACTGAAGAAAGGAACAATTATTGGCAAATGGAACCATAATAATACTCCTACATCAGAAGACATCATAAAAGATTATCTGAATAATTCTGAATATCAAAACAATACCGATAATAACGATGAGCAATTAGCTAGTAAAAATTAAAAGATAATTTGTGATTAACTTTTTAATAAAGCGGTTGATGTACGCCCTTTTAATTCTTTGGGGAGTAATTACTGTTATCTTTTTTCTTTTCAATATTTTACCCGGCGATCCTGCAAAAATGATGCTTGGACAAAGATCTGATATTTCTACTATTGAATCCATAAAGAAAGAACTTGGTCTGGACAAATCAAAAGGAATGCAATACCTTAAATACTTAAACGACCTTTCTCCAATATCCGTTCATAATGAAATAAATACAAATAGTTATTTCTATCTTAATACAAATAAATATCAGGCTAAAAAGTTATTTCATATATCTTCCAATAAAGTTATTGTTCTAAAAAAGCCTTATTTACGTCGCTCGTATCAAAGTAAAAAACTTGTTTCGGAAATAATTAGTGAAACACTTCCAAATACTTTTATTTTAGCTCTTGTTTCAATTATGTTTGCTGCTATTTTAGGTATATTTTTAGGAATTATTGCTGCAATTAAAAAAGATAGCCTTTTTGATCGATCATCTCTTTTATTTTCTGCTTTTGGAATGTCACTACCCTCCTTTTTTGCTGCAATTCTTATCGGTTGGATATTTGCATTTGTACTGGGCGATATAACCGGATTAAATTTAACAGGAAATTTGTATGAAATAGACGATTTAGGTGAAGGAATTCATTTACAACTTAAAAACTTAATACTCCCTGCATTTACTTTAGGCATTAGACCTTTAGCTATAATTATTCAATTATCAAGAAACTCAATGCTCGATGTTTTATCGCAAGATTATATCAGAACGGCTAAAGCTAAAGGTTTGTCATTTAGTCATATAATATGGAAACATGCTTTAAAAAACTCTTTAAATCCTGTAATTACAGCCGTATCAGGGTGGTTTGCTTCTTTAATGGCAGGTGTAGTATTCGTTGAGTACATTTTTGGCTGGAAAGGTCTTGGATATGTTATTGTTGATTCTTTAAATAAATATGATTTCCCGGTTATTATTGGTAGTGTTTTAACAATTTCAGTCATTTTTATTATTATCAATACATTGGTAGACATTTTATACGGTGTACTTGATCCCAGAATTCGCTTAAGCAGTATTTAGTGCTTGTTAAGAAATAAAGTTTGCAAAATTGACGAAGTTATTTTGTTTATTTTTAAGACATAAAAGTTGCGAATAGCCACAGTTTATTTAATACTTTTATAACGAAGAAAATAAGTAAAAGAACAAGTCAAGATATAAAGGTTATTTTTTAACAAGCACTTAATCCTATATTTTTTAATATTATAAATCGTATAAGCTTTTAATTTCTTATTTTTGATAATACAATAAATATCCCAAATAATTATAGCTTATGAGAAAACAAATAGTAGCAGGAAATTGGAAAATGAATAAAACATTTTCAGAAGGTATTGATTTAATAAATCAAATTATCGAAAAATCAAGTTCTGTACAAGATGTTCAGTTAATAATAGCTCCACCATCTATATTAACTAATGAGGCTGCAAAATATCTTGAAAATAAAAATATTGGATTAGCAGGACAGAATTGTGCAAATCATTCTCAGGGTGCTTATACCGGCGAAGTTTCTGCCTCCATGTTAAAATCGGCAGGAGCCAATTATGTTATCCTTGGGCATTCGGAACGTCGCGCTTATTATCACGAAACAGACGAAATAATAAGAGAGAAAATAAAACTTAGCCTCGAGAATAATTTAACGCCTATTGTATGCTGCGGCGAAGTTTTAAAAGAAAGAGAAAATAATGAGCACTTCGAAATTGTTGCTAAACAGATCAAAAGAATGTTCGAGGGTATTTCTATTAAAGAGTTTAAGAACATCATTATAGCCTACGAACCTGTGTGGGCAATTGGTACCGGAAAAACTGCTACTCCGGAACAGGCCCAGGAAATACACCAGTTCATTCGTGAAACAATTAAAAATTCTTATGGTTCTGAAATTGCAAACAATTTATCTATTCTGTACGGAGGAAGTTGTAAGCCATCAAATGCAAAAGAATTATTTGATAATCCGGATGTTGATGGCGGGCTAATTGGTGGTGCATCACTAAATGCAGATGATTTTGTTGCAATAGCAAACTCCTTTTAAGTAAAAAGCCACCCTCTAAGAAGGTGGCTTTGGATTACACCTAGTGAGTACCTTATTAATAGTAATCAAGGAATAATGGAAAATTGTTACGTTCAAAAACTAAAATATGAGCATAATTCTAATAATCCCTGCCTTTGCAGGCAGGTTTAACTGCCGAAGGAAGTCAAGCAACATTCCAGTATTCCAATAATTTATATCATGTATAATAAATAAAGAACACAACCACCATCAATGAAAGTGGATTTTAATTCAAATTAAAATTATGGATTACATCGAATTACGTTGTAAGATTACAGCAGAAAATACTCAAGAAATAACAGACATTGTCGTTGCTGAATTAAATGAAATAGATTACGAAAGCTATGACGAAACAGAAGATGGATTAAATGCCTATATCCTTGAAAAGTTTTTCGATCTGGAAAAAGTAAAACAATTACAAGTAAATAATATCCCAAATATCAATATTGATTTTTCACATGAACTTATAAAAACTCAAAACTGGAATGAGGTTTGGGAAAAAAACTTTGAGCCAATAATAATTGAAGACCAGTGTCTTATCCGTGCTCCTTTTCATAAAGATACTCCAAAAACCAGGTATGAGATTATTATCGAGCCTAAAATGTCTTTTGGAACAGGTCATCACGAAACAACATATCTTATGTTAAAAACAATGCTCGAATTGGATTTTAAGGATAGAAATATTTTAGATATGGGTTGTGGCACAGGAGTATTGGCAATTTTAGCAACTTTCAAAGGCGCTAAAAAAGTTACGGCAATTGATATTGATGAGTGGGCTTACAAAAATACTTTGGAAAATATCGAAAAAAATAATTGTTCAAATATTAAAGTATTTCAAGGTGATGCAAATTTGTTAAACAATCAACAATTCGATATAATAATTGCTAATATCAACAGAAATATTCTAATGGATGATATAAAGCATTACTCTACAGTTCTAAAATCGGGAGGCACTTTATTACTCAGCGGATTGTACGATAAAGATCTATTAATGATCAGAGAAGTAGCATCTGCTAATCGCATTGACTATATCAATCATTATGAAAAACATAATTGGGTAGCTGCTAAATTTTACAAAAAATAAAATCGTTAAATTAATACACGATGAAACACACATAGCCTGTCTCGAATTTCGGGAAACTAACAGGTTAACCCGTTAGTTCACACAGGGGAATTATTATTCTTAAAATTATAAACGAATGAAAAAATATCTATTAAATAGTCTGTTTTGTTCACTTTTGAGCCTTAGTATTTTTACCTCTACAGCTCAAGATATTAAAGAATTCCAAAAAGATTCAAGCTTGTTTATTGAACAATTTGAAGAATTTGTGAATAAAAATTTGCCGAAAAATAAAGAAGAAAACTTAGAATCGTTCGTAGAACAATGGAATATTGCTTATTATACTGATGACATAAAGGACAGATTTGCAGATGTATGTAATTTAATGCTCAAAAACAAAGCTCGCCGTAATCCGCATTTTACAAAATATTTTGACATAGTAATGGCTTTTCACCGATCGGAAGAAGCGATGAAACATTATGATAACTGGGAAAAAGGAATATACTTTATTTTTGAAACGGAAAAGTTTCCTTTAAGAGTTATCACAAAATATTTTGATAATTCAAAATCACTAATTGAAGAAAACCTGATATTTAGCACATATTCAACAAGTTGGTATACAAGCTCAAATGATTTTAAAATTGTAGTTGATGATGAATTAAAAATAGTATTTGCTAAAACTAATTTGACATGTAAAATAAAAAAAGATTCTATTGATATCTTCGAAACCACTGGTGTATTTTTCCCAATAACAAATCAATGGGTAGGTAAAACTGGTTTTGTTACATGGGAAAAAGCTGGTTACAATTCTGATAATGTTAAAGCCGAACTTAAAAACTATAAAATAAATTTCTCAAAATCAGGATATACTGCTGATTCAGTTTCTTTTATTAATAAACTTTATTTTGACAAACCTGCATTGGGAAGATTATCCGATCAGGTTGTTCATATCATGACACCTGAAAGAGCTATCTATCCTGAGTTTAATTCTTATCAGAAAAGATTTCAAATAGAAGATATTTATCCTGATATAAACTATGATGGCGGTTTTTCAATGAAAGGTTCTAATTTACTTGGTTCCGGGGATCAGGATAACGAAGCATTTCTTTATATACAAAAAAACGACACAACAATAATTACGGCCGTTGCTAAAACATATATGTTTAAAAAAGGTAAAGTTGTTTCAAATAATGCCCAAATTACAATCCGCTTAAAAAACGATTCAATTTTTCATCCCGGCATCTTATTTACCTATACTCAGAACATTAAAGAAGTATCATTAACACCTTCAGAAAGAATTGTTTCAAAAAGTCCCTACTACGATTCTTACCACAAAATATCTATGAATTTTGATCGCCTTTTATGGAGAACTGATGATGATAAAATTTATTTCACCAAACGACGCGGAGCAGCAATTGGAAATGCAACTTATACATCCTCAAATTTTTATAATCTTATTGAATTTGAAAGAATAATGATAAGAGATGAGTTTCATCCACTTTTAGTTTTAAGGAACTATTCAAATAAAATTAATTCAGAAATATTTTCGGGAGCCGAGTTGGCACGTTTTCTTGGTTATGACGATTATCAGATCAAACAAATGTTAATGTTTTTAAGTGTAGATGGTTTTATATTTTACGATTCCGATAAGGATGAAGCAATAATTAAGAAAAAACTATATGATTTTATAGATGCACGTTTTGGGAAAATTGATTATGATGTAATTAAATTTAATTCTGTAACAGAAGATTTAGCACACAATGGCGTCCTTAATTTAAAAACATATGACCTTGAAATCAGAGGCGTTCCTCAAATCTTTCTTTCTGATTCTCAAAATGTAGTTATATATCCAAAACATCAAAAAATCACCATGAAAAAAAATAGAGACTTTAGTTTTGGAGGAATAATTGAAGCCGGACTATTTACTTTCTTTGGCCAGGATTTCGATTTTAGTTATGATACTTTCAAAATTAATTTACATAATATCGATTCATTAAGAATTAAAGTTCAAACCGAAGAGCGTGATATGTATAACAACCCTATTCTTGCTCACATAAAAAATACGATCGAAATTATTACAGGAGAATTACTTATTGATAACCCCAATAATAAATCAGGATTACAACGATTTCCTCAGTATCCGATTTTTAATAGTAACGAAAACTCTTATGTTTATTACGATGCATCAAGTATTTTCAATGGCGTGTATAAGCGTGATGGTTTTTATTTTGAACTTGAACCTTTTACAATTGACAGTTTAGATAACTTTAAAGTTGAGGGATTAAAATTCGACGGTCGGTTTTATTCTTCAAACATATTCCCTGCATTTGATGATGCTATATACATGCGGCCGGATTACTCACTGGGTTTCAAACGAAATACTCCTGAAGAAGGATTTCCGCTTTATGAAGGAAAAGGAACTTATTATAATATAATCGATTTAAGTAATAAGGGACTAAGAGGTTCAGGTACACTAGAATATTTAACAAGTAAAGCTCAAACTGACGATATTATTTTCTTTCCGGATTCCACTAAAATCCATGCTACAGACTTTACTCTTGCTCAACGAACATCCGGAATAGAATTCCCGGAATTAAGTTCAACTGAAATTGATATCAAATGGTATCCTTACGAAGATATCATGTATGCAGAGCAAACCAGTGAACCGTTTAATATGTATGGAAACAACTCTCTTCTTTCAGGATCGCTTTTAATTCAACCAATTGGCTTAACCGGCAATGGTGTTATGAATCTTGAAAAAGCCGAACTAAAATCAAGTCTCTTTAATTTCGATGCCAATTCATTTAATTCCAACACCACTACATTTAGCTTAAAATCAGTAAATAAAGCTGATTTCAATTTTATAACCGAAAATTTAAATGGTAAAGTCGATTTTACATCACAAACAGGTAGCTTTAATTCAAATGAATCTTTTACTGTCGCTAAATTCCCTAAAAATCTATATGTAAGTTATCTTGATAAATTCGACTGGAGTATCGCTAATGATGAAATAGCGATTGAATCCAGTCCACAAATCGATACAACAGCTTCTCCTGAAGTTAAAAAACTTGCAAAACTTAAAGATGATGATTTGCCCGGAGCATTGTACATGTCAATTCATCGAAGCCAGGATTCACTCCGATTTGCTTCAACAAAAGCCATATACAGTTTAAAAGATAGTAGTATAAAAGCCTCGGAAGTGGAATATATAAAAGTGGCTGATGCATTAATATTTCCTGATGAAAATAATGTCACCATAGGTCATATGGCAAATATTCAAACTTTAACAAATTCTGAAATAATTGCCGATAGTAAAAACAGATATCATCGTATATATAATGCTAAAATAAATATAAAAGGCCGCTACAAATATCTTGGAACAGG
>DAOWML010000335.1 GCA_030643125.1 Bacteroidales bacterium | reverse complement strand
CCTTGATGAGGTATAGCTATTCATACCACTTAGCATACATTAAATAATTATTAGCTATTTTTTCAATCATTTCTTTAGTTTGGTCTTGTTCAATCGATTTAATTTTTTTTGCAGGCACACCACCATAAATACTTCCCGGTTTAACCACAGTATTTTCTAAAATCAGAGCTCCGGCGGCTATAATTGAATTTTCTCCAATTACGGCATGATCCATAATAATTGCTCCCATACCTATAAGAACATTATCGTGTAGAGTTGCTCCATGAACAATAACATTATGGCCAATGGAAACATTATTTCCTATATTAATTTTTGATTTTTCAAACGAACAATGCAAAATTGCACCGTCTTGGATATTAACCTTGTTCCCAATTATAATAGAATTTACATCTCCTCTTACAACTGAGTTAAACCAAAAACTGCAATCATTTCCAATTTTAACATCCCCCACAATAGTTGAGTTTTCTGCTAGAAAACAATTATTTCCAATTTCAGGAGTGAATCCTCGGACTGATTTTATTATAGCCATAAATAAGTGTCTGTAAAAGTGTTTTTTACAAAATTAAGATAAGAAATAAACTTTATGTGAAAAAAATGAGAAAAATCATGCTATTTAATTCAAAATTTCATTGAAAATTTAGTTAATAATTAATTAACATTGCTTAATTTTGTTTCAGAAATAATATAATTGTTTTGTTTATAGAAACATTACTGAATAAGAATAAAAACTTATAGAGATGAATATGAAGCAGGTAACTGTTCCATGTGCATTTATAATTTTGAACATCAGTTAATTTAATTTACAAAATTAAAATTTATTATGAGTAAAAAAGCAAATGCCATCGAACGCGAAGAAGTCGTAATCCGATTTTCGGGAGACTCTGGAGATGGCATGCAACTTACCGGAACTCTGTTTTCAGATACGTCGGCATTTATTGGAAATGATTTATCTACATTTCCGGATTATCCCTCAGAAATTAGAGCTCCACAGGGTACAGTTGGTGGAGTATCGGGTTTTCAGGTTCATGTTGGACAAACTGCAATTAAAACTCCTGGCGATTATGCTGATATATTAATTGCAATGAACCCTGCAGCATTAAAAGCAACCGCTAAATGGGTTAAAGAAGGAGGGACTATAATAATTGATGAGGATAGCATAGATGAAAGAGGCCTTCAAAAAGCAGGGTATAAAACTGATGATCCTATAAAGGAAGATAAACTTGATGGATATAATATAATTCAAGCGCCTATCAGTTCCTTAACTAAAGAAGCTTTAAAGGATATGGGATTAGATTCAAAAAGTATTCTTCGAAGCAAGAACATGTTTGCTCTAGGTATGGTTTATTGGATTTTTGATCGTCCAATGAAGTATACAGAATCGTTTTTAGAAAATAAATTTAAAAAGAAGCCGTTAGTAGTTGAAGCAAATAAAACAGTTTTGCGAGCAGGATATAATTATGCAGAAACCATGGAACATATGGCTCCATCGTTTAAAGTTAGTCCCGCAAAAATTAAAAAAGGAACCTATAGAAATATAAATGGGAACATAGCAACTGCCTGGGGCTTGATTGCTGCTGCTGAAAAAGCGGGATTAGAATTATTCTGCGGATCATATCCTATAACTCCTGCTACAGAGATTTTACAGGAACTATCAGCAAGAAAAGATTTAGGAATAAAAACATTTCAGGCTGAAGATGAAATTGCCGGTATATGTACATCTATTGGTGCTAGTTTTGCCGGAGATTTAGCTGTTACATCAACATCTGGTCCGGGTCTGGCATTAAAAGGAGAGGCTATTGGCTTAGCTGTTATGACAGAACTGCCTTTAGTTATTGTTAATGTACAGCGAGGAGGGCCATCAACAGGATTACCAACAAAACCTGAGCAATCAGATTTAATGCAAGCTCTTTATGGAAGAAGTGGTGAAAGTCCGGTTGTTGTTATGGCTGCTAGTACACCTTCTGATTGTTTCCAATACGCTTTTGAAGCAGCAAAAATAGCTTTAGAGCATATGACACCGGTTATTTTACTTACAGATGGTTTTATTGCTAATGGTTCTGAGCCATGGAGAATTCCTAAGATGTCGGAATATCCTGATATTAAGCCGCCGGTTGTAAAAGAAGGGACTAAAGATTGGCAACCTTATGCTCGTGATGTGGAGAAACTTGCGAGAACCTGGGCTATTCCGGGAACAAAAGGATTAGAACATAGAATTGGTGGCCTTGAGAAAGATGAATTAACAGGTTCTGTTTCGCACGACCCTATTAATCACCAGAAGATGGTAAATATCCGTGAAGAAAAAGTGCAACGTGTTAGTAATTTTATACCCAAATTAACAGTTGAAGGAGACAAAAAGGGTGATTTATTAGTTGTTGGTTGGGGTGGGACATATGGATATCTTGCTACATCAGTTAAACAAATACAGGATAAAGGCAAGAAGGTTAGTTTGGCACATTTTAACTATATTAAACCTCTTCCATCAAATGTAAAAGAAGTATTTGATAAATTTGAAAAAATTGTTGTTTGTGAAAATAACTTAGGTCAGTTTGCTAATTATTTAAGAATGACAAATCCTGAATATAAATACTCGCAATATAATAAGGTACAAGGATTACCAT
>DAOWML010000089.1 GCA_030643125.1 Bacteroidales bacterium | reverse complement strand
ATCAATATAATAAATAGTGATATCGGCCAAAGGTAATGCACCCATTAACAGCTGTCCCTGTTTAATAGAATACATACAGCATATTTGTGAACAAACACAATTATTCTCTGAACAATTTCTGGATCCTACACACAATACGTATGCAATATTATCCGGCTTTTTCCCATCTAAAGGTCTGAGTATATCATGGAATGGTCTGGTTGGTGCAAGAAGTCTGTCCATTTCCATAGAATGTATTACATTCTTATATTTATTGTATCCGTATTCAAAAATATTTTCAGGAGGGAATAGTTTAAATCCTGGTGCCAGAATTACTGATTTAATCTTGAGAGATAATTCTTTTTCTCTCTGACTAAAATCAATTGCATCTGCAGGGCATGCTTCCACACATTGGTGGCATTCTCTGCAATTTCCGCAATTTAAGCATCTTGAAGCACTAAGAAGAGCTTCTTCTTCTGTGTATGTTGATTCAATTTCGTTGCAATCTTTTATTCTCTTTTTAGCGGATCTTTCGTATGCTATCACAGGCATTATTGATTTTTGATTCTCAATTCTTGCAAGTACCTGTTCTTTGCTTGTAGGAGGAAGCCGATGATCAAATTCAAGTTCAGAAAAATCTTCTTTATTTAAATATTTATCAATAAAGAAAGCTGCCCGTTTGCCCTGACCGGCTGCTTCAATAATAGATGATGCTCCGGTAACAACATCTCCACCAGCGAAGATATATGGTTCAGATGTTTGTAATGTTTCAGGATTTACATCAATTGTTCCATTTTTGTTAAGATCTAAATCATCTTTAAAAGGAGAAGAAGATGGTAATAATCCAATGGATACAATTATAATATCAGTTTTTACAATATGCTCAGATCCCTCGATTGGAATTGGTCTTCTCCTGCCACTCTCATCAGGTTCGCCGAGCTTCATATTTATACATTTAACGGCTGTTAATTGGTTATTCTCTCCAATAAATTCAACGGGATTTTTCAGGAACTGAAATTCAACACCTTCTTCTTCAGCTTCTTTAATTTCGATATCTGCAGCAGGCATTTGATCACGCTCTCTACGGTAAGCAACTACGACCTTTTTTGCATTTAAGCGTAATGCTGTGCGTGCAGAATCCATTGCTACATTTCCGCCTCCACAAACCATTACTGTTTTGTTTGTTAAATCAAGTTTGTCGCCACGATTTACATTTTTTAAAAAAGTAAGACAACATAATACACCTTCCAGGTTTTTTCCGCTACAATTAAGTTCTACTGTATCGTGAGTACCAACTGAAACATAAATAGCATCAAATCCATTAGATTTTAAATCAGTGAGTTTTTCAATTCTTTTATTAAGTTCATACTCAACTCCAAGAGAAGTAATATTTTTAATGTCGCGGCTAACAATATCTTTAGGAAGTCTGAATGATGGTATGGTAGATTTTAACATTCCGCCTAATTCATTATCCGCTTCAAAAATCTTAACTGTATGTCCTTTTTTGGCCAAATGATATGCTGCTGTTAAACCAGAAGGTCCGGAACCAATAATAGCAACTTTCTTACTTGATTTATTCTCAACAGGGCCAAATTGAGGCTCTGCATATTTATTGTAATAATAATCAGAAAAAAATCGTTTTATTCTACGAATATTAACAGAGCCATCGGTTTCGTTTCTTGTACATTCGCCTTCGCAAGGAGCATAACAGGCACGACCTAAAGAACCGGGTAAAGGAATATCTTCTAAATGCAGATTCATAGCTTCTTCATATAATCCGCCACGAACAAGGGAAACATATCCATACGCTTTAACTCCGCCGGGGCAGGTTGCGATACAAGGTGCACACTCATCTTTCCTTTCGATTGAAGCAATTCTGGGATTAGCTAAAGTAAATGGAACATAAGCAACTTTTCTTCCTGCCAATCCATAGTTATATTCATCATCTTTTATTTCCGGACATGCTGATTCACATTCCTGGCAACCAGTACAGGCATCTTCTATTACGTATCTTGGATGTTTTAATACGGATGTGTTGAAAATTTTACCGCTTCTTTCTATTTCAAGTACTTCGCTATATGTCATTACAGTTATATTGGGGTGCCTTACTGTTTCTGACATTTTGGGTGTTGTAATACAAGCCGCACAATCCAGTGTAGGGAATACTTTACTTAACTGAACCATTGCTCCTCCGATTGATTTGTCTTTTTCAACCAAAATGACTTTATAATCCATGTTTGCCAGATTAAGAGCAGCTTCCTGACCAGTTACACCTGCTCCTAAAACAAGTACATCATATTCTGAAGTATTCATTTTTTTACGTTTTTATACTATCCATTTCGATAAGATTTTTACTGAAGCTTTTCATGTGCTTTGCAAACGATTCAGCGCATACTGAACAAACTGCTGCCATTTTAAGTCTTGCCGGATTTATACCTTCTTTTTTCATTATTTCGTGTGTATTTTCAATAACATTTGCAGTAAGAGCAGAACAATTTGTTGTATAAGGACAATCAGTTCCATCGGCTGCAATGAAAACACCATCAAAACCATTTTTTAAAGCATACATAACCCACCGGGGTTTTACCGATGATGAGCATTGTAGCGAAATCGTATAAACACTTGGCGGATAATGAATTTTTAATAAACCAGCAAGATCAATTCCCGGATCAGAAATTTTTTCTGTTGAAAAAACTAAAATTTTTGGATTATCTGATTTTTCCATTTTTAGGCTTTCTTCATAAAGATTTTAAAATATCCTGATTCTTCAAGAGTTCCTAAATATTCATGGCCTTTTTTAGCAGCCCACTTAGGAATATCTTTTCTGGTACCTTCGTCTGCAGAAAGGATTTCCATAATTTGTCCTGAACTAATTTCTGCTATTGTTTTTTTTGCCGCTAAAAGAGGACCGGGACACGCTGTTCCTCTTGCATCAACTACTTTATCTGCATTTAATGCTTGTAATTCTTCTGTTGTCATAATGGTAGTTTTTTGTTTTTTTAAATAAAAAGATGTACATCTGCTTCCTGGGCAGAAGTGATATATTCTCCAATACCAACAATATCATCTGCCAGATCAATAAAATCATCTAATTTTTCAGCGCCCCATATTTTTCCTGCTAATCCACAGATATGTATTTTTACATTGGTTAATTCTTTGGCTTCCCTAAAGAATTCATGCCATTCCATAACATTTAATTTGTCAAGTGATTGTAAAAACTCATCTCTTAAGTGAGCGTTTTCTGCAAGTTCTAATTTATCTTTATTTGTAGCAATTTCTTTTTTAAAAGCTCTTGCTGCCTGCAAAAGAACATAAATATCAACTTCCATATCGTCAGCAGCAGCGCCACTTAAAATTACTCCAGCTGCAGTTAATTTATCTAAAGCCCCTGAGTAAAGAGCCATGGTCATTTTTTGTTCCATTATTTTAATATTTTATTGTTAAATTAAACTTGATATAAATTTATTGAATATTTTGTTTTAAAGTTATTCCGGGTGGTTGAAATGAGTCAGTTCTTAATGTGAGTTTTGTTTCATATAAATGTGACATTTATCACAATTTTTATTATCTTACTCAGGTAAAAGTTTATATTTAAAGCAAATGGAGAATTATACAGAAGATTGCAGATGTGAAAAGTGTGCTTTTAAATCATTGCCTGTTTCTGTTTTAAATGAAAAAGAGTTAAACTTTCTGTCAAAAAATAGTATTCATATTAAATTCAATGCAGGAGAAAATATTATAAGGCAAGGAGCATTTACTACAAATATAGCTTATCAGACAGTTGGTCTTTCAAAAATTTATATGAGAGGTCCGTTAAATAAAGATGAAATAATTAAAATTGTAAAATCGCCTTCATTTATTGGTGTTCCATCGGTTTTTACTGATAAAGTATTTCAATATTCTGTAGCTGCATTAACTAAATCAGAAGTTTGTTTTATTGATTATAAGTGTTTTGAAAAGTTACTTGTTGATAATGGAAAATTTGCTATTGAACTGGTAAAAGTATTAAGTAACGATTTGATAAATCAATTTTATAGTTGTGTTAATAAAACTCAAAAAAGTTTAAACGCATATATAGCGGAAATGTTATTATACTTTTCCGATAAGATTTTTAACAATTATGAATTTTTATTACCACTTACAAGAAGTGAATTTGCACAGTTGGTTGGTTCTACAAGAGAAACGGTGACCAGAATACTTGGCGATTTTATGGAAAATGGGTTAATAAAAATGGATGGGAAATCAATATCTGTACTTAAACCGGAACTACTTGATAAAATTAGCAGAACAGGATAAATTTAGAGTTTTAGCAAATAAAGATTGTATTAACATAACACATGATTATTGTATTAATATTTAAATTTATTTTTGATAATATAAATAGAATTTAAAGATAATTAGTTTAAGTTTTTTTGATTGAAATTACCTAAAAAGAAGTTAATTAAAAATAATTTTTAATGAAGCTTGATACATTAATTTTATCCATTTTTGCTAATACTTATAAGTTGGTCTAGATTCTTAATCTCAATTTTTTTTCCATGTAATTCAATTATTTTTTCATCATTAAATTCTGATAAAATACGAGCCACACTTTCTATAGCCATTCCGGATAATTCAGCTAAATCTTTTCTTGTAATGCATGAAAAAACATCAATAGATTTAAATTCTTCTCTATTTAGATACAATAGGGTATTTGCCAGTTTTCCATTTAGTTGCCTAAGACCTAAGTTTAAACATTTAGTAAGCATAATATTATAATTCTTACAATACCAGCTCGCTGTTTCACGAGAAAAATCACAACTTTGAGAAATTAAATCTTTAATACCTTCTCGATCTATTGAACAAACTTTTGTTTCTGTAAGAGCAGCTGCAGAAAAGTAATATATATCTTCCCCAAAAAGAGATGTTAATCCCAGAAAATCACCTGGTTTCAGTAATTTTATTATGATGTTTTTATCAGGACCTTCAATATATGTTTTAGCTAATCCGTCCAAAACATACAATATATTTGAAACACGGGATCCTTCTTTTATTATTGTTTCTCCTTTTTTATAATTAATATGGGTTTTTTGTAAATTATAAAACTCCTCTATTTTTTCAATGTTTTGAATAAAACAATCTGAACTTCTATTACATTCATTGCAATTTGTTTTTTCGAAATATCGATCCATATCAGAAAATTGTTCTTTGTGCTACAATAGCCGGTTTCTTAAAAATTACAATATAAAGATATAAAATTAATAATAAAGAAATTGTCCAAATTTAATAGTATTAATTAAAAAACAGGAAACGACATCTGGGTTTCCTGTTTTTATGTATTTAAAGCTGTATTAATATTTCTGCCGATAGTTCTATTTTAACATGTTTTTTTATTTAAACATTGTTTTATAAGCTGCATTTTCTGCTGCTTTTAGTAAAGGATAACCTGCCGGAGAGGCTGTTAATAAAGGATGAGTTCCAATTTGTGAAGTTAAAATGGAATTTATATTCATTCTGTTTTGAATAATGATACCAATAATATTTGTTAATTCTCCTACGGACGATCCTCCAATTACTTCTCCACCTAAAATTACATTTGATTCTTTTCCGACAATTAATTTAACAAGTTGTTTTTTTGCTCCGGGAAGTGTTCCCGGATGTTTATCCATGCCTTCAAATACTCCTGTTATTATATCAAACCCTTCTTCTAAAGCTTGCGTTTCAGTTATTCCGGCAACTCCAAAAGCAGTGTCACCAATCATTGTTGAAAAAATTGAAATTGTTCCACTAAATGTTTTAATAGCACAAAGTTTAAATAAATTAATTCCGGCAGTTCTGGCTTCGGCGCATGCTGTAGATGCCAACATTGTACAGCATGGTTTTCTTGTTATAAAATCATGCTTTTGGGCACAATCACCTACTGCAAAAATATCCGGATCTTCAGTTCTCATATATTCATCAACCTTTATACAGCCTTGTTTACTTAAGCTTAACCCTGATTCTTTTGCTAGCTTAGTATTAGGATGATATCCTATTGATAATACAACTGCATCGGTTTCAATTTTATCTCCGTTATCTAACAAAACACTATTTACTTTTTTATCACCTGATAATTCTTTAACTCCGATTCCCAGTTTTAAATTAATTCCTCTTTCTTTAAGTATTTCTCCTGCTTTTATAGATATTTCTTCGTCAAAGCACAAACCCAAAACGTGTGGTAATTTTTCAACAAGGACAATTTCTTTACCAGTTTTTTTTAATTCATCGGAAAGTTCAACACCTATAAATCCAGCACCAACAATTACAATCTTATTACATTTGTCAAGTTTGGTTTTCATTATATCAAGGTAATCTTTATCCTTTGGAACTGAAAAAACATTTTCTAAACCCGCACCTTTCAACCATGTGGGAACTGATGGAGAAGAACCTGTCGCCAGAACGAGCTTTTTATAAGAAATTTCTTCCTTATCTTTTAAAATACAAATTTTTCTTTCACGGTTAATAGAAATAGCTTCTCGAATAATCAGATTAATACCTGAGTTTTCAAGCATTTTTTCAGATGGCATTATGTTCTCATCAGTACCATTAATTGAAGCGAACGTATAAGGTATACCACAAGGTACAAGAGTTTTTTCTTCTTTTCTTATAACTGTAAATATTTTATCGGGATAAACTTTTTTCCCAGTAAGAGCTGTAACTACACCTGCTGCACTGCTTCCAATTACTAATACATCTGTGTTTCTCATTTTAATATATTTTAAAAGATTAATTAATATTTATAAATTCTACAACTTAAATATTTTGTATTGTGAATTTATTATAATGCGTGTTTTTTTTAGAGTTATTAAGCATCCTGGCAAGGATTGTTTCTTCTTTTTTTGTCTTTTTTAACATATAGTAAAATATATTAATCATTGTTTCATTCAATTCATTTTCAGAGGCTAATATGTTATAAAGTTTAATAAGACAATTATCAAAATATAATTCAAGTTTAATTAAATCAGCCATAGACAAATCTGGTCCTGTTTTTATATTTCTGAAACATTCCGATATTTGATTTGATAATTTGTTAGAAGGAAAACCTAACCAACAGTTCATTGCTTTTGCAATTTTTTTATGTTTTTCAAGATAGCTTTCACGAAATTTTTCATGTTGATACAGATCATTTATTAACAGTTTAATTTCTTCGTTTTCAACCTTTTCATAAAGTCCAAAATATAATTGAGCCACTTGTTTATGATAAGATTGAATTTGTTCGATGATTTTGCTTTTTTGTTTATACATTTTAATCTCCTTTCTTGTTAATATTTTATTTATTTGGTACGCTTAAAACAAGCTTTTTATCAACTACTTAAAGTTAGTATGTTTTAATGTTAACTTATGTTAATATTAAGGATTTCATGTCAAGAAAAACTTTGATATTTATCAAATTATTTGTTGATTAATTAATAACCTCAATTCGATATAATAATTATTTACAGCCTCATGAGGTTTTTCAGAGACAACTCATATTTTTGAAAGACTATCGGGATAATCTAAAAAAATATGAAGCAGTATATGGGAAACCCCATGATGCCCATAGGGAAAGCAAATATAGCGTAATCTTTAAAAAAGAAACCTTTTGAAATAACCCGTTATTGCTGCAAGATTTCTTCTTCAAATCTCACACTCTATTTGCTTTCTGTAAATTTATTCTTATCTCGAATTGAGGTTAATAGTTGGTTTTTCTATTTTGCCTTATAATCTGTAATATCAGTAGCTATTTTTAATATTTTAATAGGCTTGCCATCTTCATTGAGGATTGGAGTATAAGTTGCAACAAAAACATATTCCTTACCACTAAAATTAACATGGTCAGTTTCTTTTTTAGCAATCCCTTTTCTTAAATCAATCCAGAATTTTTCAATTTCTTTTTTCTGTGTTTTTGTTAATTGCATGTTATCAGT
>DAOWML010000292.1 GCA_030643125.1 Bacteroidales bacterium | reverse complement strand
TAAAATGACAACTTTGAAAAAAACTCTTAGCATTTTTATAATGCTATTCATTCTTGTTTCGTGTGAACAAGATTTGAATAAAAAAGCAGAAAAAATACATAAAGAAATTGTGTCGATTGATACTCATGCCGATACTCCTCTAAATTTTCTTGATCCAAATTTTGATATTGGAAAATGGAATGATTTTGATAAAACCAGATCGAGAGTAGATTTCCCGAGAATGAAAGCAGGAAAACTTGACGCAGTTTTTATGGCTGTTTTTATCGGACAGGGAGAAAGGAGCGAAGAGGGTAATTTAAAAGCTAAAAATCGCGCTCTGAAAATTTTTAATGCTTTACACGAAAAAATTAGTTTATATCCTGAGCAGGCAGAAATAGCCTTAAATGCAGACGATGTATATAGGATAAAGAAAACCGGGAAAAGCACTGTTTATATTGGTGTTGAAAATGGATATCCAATTGGAAATAATATTCGTAATATAAAAGAATTTTACGATTTAGGAGCCCGGTATATTACTTTATGTCATACAAAAAACAATGATATTTGTGATTCGTCGACTGATAAAAAAGGCCCTGAATTTAATGGATTAAGCGAATTTGGCGAAGAAGTAGTGAAAGAAATGAATCGCTTAGGGATGATTATTGATGTGTCACATATATCGGATTCAGCATATTACGATGTGCTTAAACGCACAAATGTTCCTATTATAGCATCGCATTCGAGTATTAGAGCAATATGCGATAATCTAAGAAATTTTGATGATAATATGC
This sequence comes from Bacteroidales bacterium, assembly GCA_030643125.1. GTDB lineage: Bacteria > Bacteroidota > Bacteroidia > Bacteroidales > UBA12077 > UBA12077. The sequence goes on along the minus strand of DAOWML010000292.1, from coordinate 2,652 downwards.
TCTACGCATTAAAAGATAATGGTGGAGTTATTCAAATATGTATTTTGAGTGATTATATTAAGACTCCTTTACCTTATCCGGAAAGAGATTCTGCCTTTCAAGCTATTAGAGTAAAATACAATCATTTTGATGATTTAACGGAAGAGCAATATCATGAAGCCGTTATTGAATGGAGGGAAACAGATAAAAAGTTTCCTAAAGAACTTGCAACAGTTTCTGATGTAGTTGATCATATTGATTATGTTGTTAACATTATTGGAATTGATTATGTCGGAATAGGAACCGACTTTGATGGAGGTGGTGGTGTTGAAGGCTGCATGGATGCAAGCGAAATGAAAAACATCACAATTGAACTATTAAAACGAGGATATAACAAAGAAGAAATCAAAAAAATCTGGGGAGAAAACTTTTTAAGAGTTTTTAGAGAAGTTGAGAAATTAGCAGAAATAATATAATTAATACAATCTTAACTAAACGATATTATTATATAACAATATAAAAGCTTCCATGGCTCTATATCTATGGAAGTTTTTGTATTTTTAGACATTACTATATTGAATCATTAATTTATGACAGGATTTAGAAAGAACCTTTACAAAATAATATTTGGAACTGATACTAAATTAGGACGTTTATTCGATATTATTTTGCTTTGGGCTATATTGTTAAGTATTACTGTCGTAATATTTGAAAGTTTAAAATCTTTAAGAACTGAGTATACCGCATTTTTTGTTTACTCCGAATGGGTTTTTACCATTTTATTTACCATTGAATATTTTACACGAATATGGGTGTCTCCAAAGCCTTTTAAATACATCTTTAGTGCTTTAGGTATTGTCGATTTATTGTCAATTATACCTACTTACATAAGCCTTGCTCTAACAGGAACACACTTCTTAATTGTTATCCGTGCAATAAGATTGTTAAGGGTATTTCGAATTTTGAAATTAAACTACCTTATGGGACAGGGAGAATTAATACTACTAGCCTTAAAAGTAAGCTTTCGTAAAATAGGAGTGTTTCTGTTCGCAATATTAAACATTGTCGTTATAATAGGTGCTATAATGTATGTTGTGGAAGGCGAAGCCAATGGTTTTGATAGTATTCCTCGAAGTATTTATTGGGCCATAGTAACAATTACAACCGTTGGTTATGGCGATATCTCTCCGCAAACTCCTTTAGGACAATTTATTTCGTCGATAATAATGATTGTTGGTTATTCAATAATTGCTATTCCTACCGGAATTGTTTCGGCAGAAATTGCTAAACATAATTATAAAAAAGATAAACCAAAATGCAAAAATTGTGGAGTGGATATAAATTCAAAAGATAAGTTTTGTCCTAATTGTGGAATAAAGCAAGAATAGAATTTTTAATTTTTTATTATATACACAGAGTATTTTTTTGTAAATTACACATTTTGAGATTAACATATTTAATTAACATTAAATCCAACCCAACTATGAAAAAAGTACTAATATTTGCTGTAGTAGCATTATTTACTGCCGGAATTTTTGCAACATCATGTGATGAAGATAATCCTGTTTCTTGTGCTCAGAAATTAGTAAAAGTTTCTGAAGCAGCGTCAGCTTACAGCTCCGATCCATCATACGCTAACTGTATCGCGTATGAAAATGCACTTCAAGATTATATCGATTGTGATGGAATTGCTCAAGCTGATAAGACTGCATATCAGGCTATATTGGATGCATTAGACTGCCAGCCATAATGAAAAATAGAAAAGGCAAATATTTAAATTTAGGTCTATTCTATAAACAAATCATACGATAACTTTTCAGAAACATTTAATTGTATGTCAAACCCTCGCTGAATATTACCCTGCGAGGGTTATTATTTCATTTAATCGAACCCTCGTAGGATTTCGGTCTCCAGGGTAGTTATTAATGAAAATATTGTATAATATTTTAGTACATGACAAAAATTATTCACAAATCTTTAACCTGCTGAATTGTTATAATTTTTAAACATAATCCATAATTCAATGTTTATACAAAAAGGGTTATGAAACTACTGAAAATATTATCAAGTGTTATCCTTATATTTATTTTTAATCAGGAATCAAAAGCACAAAACAATAAAAATATGGAACTTGCAACATTTGGGACAGGATGTTTCTGGTGTACAGAAGCAATTTTTGAACAATTAAAGGGAATAGAATCTGCAATATCCGGTTATTCCGGGGGAACAGTAAAAAATCCCACTTACAATGAAATCTGTACAGGAGAGACAGGTCATGCAGAAGTAATACAAATTACTTTCAATCCGGAAATAATTTCTTACAAAGAGTTACTTGAAGTATTTTGGCAAACGCATAATCCTACTACATTAAACAGACAGGGAGCAGATGTTGGAACACAATATCGTTCAGTTATTTTTTATCATAATAATGAGCAAAAAGAACTGGCCGAAAGCTACAAAAAGAAACTGAATGAAGCCAAAATATACAATGAACCTATAGTTACGGAAATATCTAATTATAGTACTTTTTACAAAGCGGAAGATTATCACCAGGATTATTATAATAACAATAAATCGCAATCGTATTGTTCGTTTGTAATTACACCTAAAATTGAAAAATTCAGAAAGGTTTTTAAGGATAAACTAAAATAGATGAGAAACATATCTTGATAC
>DAOWML010000153.1 GCA_030643125.1 Bacteroidales bacterium | reverse complement strand
TTAGGTCCCGGGTCTTATTCCGGAGGATCAGGAACCAGATTTCCGAATCAAACCGGTGATATAAAACTTGAGGCAAATATTGAGTACAGATTTAAAATGTTTTGGGTTTTGGAAGGTGCCTTATTTATTGATGCAGGAAATGTCTGGAATCTTAATTCCGACAAACTTGAAGGAGGTATGTTCCGCATGAATGAGTTTTATAAGGAATTTGCCATAGGATCCGGAGTTGGTACTCGTTTTGATTTCTCATTTTTAATTTTCAGGCTCGATTTTGGAGTAAAACTTAGAGACCCGGCTTTACCTGATGGCGAACGTTGGATTCTTGGGAATAGAAATCTTACCTGGCAAGATGATGTTATTATAAATATTGGTATTGGATACCCTTTCTAATATCTTATAATTTTCAGTGCATTTTAATTCAAATTATTTCTTAAATTTGTAATTAACTTTAACAAAGATTAAAATAAATTAATATGGCAAAGAAATTTAGGTCAGGAGTATTATTCGGAGAAGAAGTTTCGCATCTTTTTGAATATGCCAAAGAAAAGCAATTTGCACTTCCAGCAGTTAATGTTATAGGTACGAATTCTATAAATGCAGTTTTAGAAACAGCACGTGATATTAATTCACCTGTTATCATACAATTTTCAAATAGTGGAGCCGCTTTTGTTGCCGGTAAGGGCCTGTCAAATGAGAATCAGGCAGCTAGTATTGCAGGAGCCATATCAGGTGCCCAACACATACATAATTTAGCAAAATACTATGATGTTCCTGTTGTTCTTCATACAGATCATTGTGCTAAAAAGCTTATCCCGTGGGTAGAAGGATTAATTGAAGCTGGTGTTGAGTTTTATGAAAAAAACAAACAACCTCTCTTTAGTTCACACATGTTAGATTTAAGTGAAGAACCATTGGAAGAAAATATTGAGATTTCGACATCTGTTTTAAAAAAACTTCATGAATTAGGAATGACTTTAGAAATAGAATTAGGTGTTACCGGAGGTGAAGAAGATGGGGTTGATAATACTAATGTTGATACTTCGAAACTATATACTCAACCAGAAGAAGTAGCATATGCATATGAAAATTTAATGAAAATAAGCCCTAACTTTACTGTTGCTGCGTCATTTGGTAATGTTCATGGTGTTTATAAGCCTGGTAATGTTGTATTAAGCCCGGTTATATTAAAAAATTCACAAGAACTGATACAAAAGAAATTTGGCACAAAAGAAAATCCAGTAAACTTTGTTTTTCATGGGGGATCAGGTTCAGAAAAGGAAAAAATTGCTGAAGCAATAAGTTATGGAGCAATAAAAATGAATATCGATACTGATATGCAATGGGCTTCATGGAAAGGTATTTTGGATTATTATAATGAAAAACAAGGATTTCTTCAAAGTCAAATAGGAAACCCAAAAGACCCTGATGGGCCTAACAAAAAATTCTACGATCCAAGGGTTTGGTTGCGTGAAGCTGAAAAGAGTTTTATAAAAAGATTATTTGAAGCATTTAAAGATCTCAATGCAGAGAATAGAAACTAAAAAATATTTCATAATTGTATTTTTAGGCCGTCTTAGTAAATATTGAGACGGCTTAGATTTTTTATTATTTCGCATTTTGCAAATCAAGTCTATATTTTGTAGAATTGTTAATTCTTTAAACCCTATTAATTTAATATACGAGTTAAACCTAAAATAATAAATAATGGCAAAAAATGATTTATCAAAAAGAGATGGTTTTACTAGTAAATTTGGAATTATAGCTGCAGCTACTGGTTCAGCAATTGGTTTAGGTAATATTTGGAAATTTCCATATATCGCTGGTGAAAATGGTGGAGGTGCTTTCATTATTATTTATCTTGTCTTTATTATTCTTATTGGCGTTCCTGTAATGATGTCGGAATTTATTATAGGTAGAAAAGCAAAACAAAATGTTTTTGGCGCCTTTAAACAATTAACTTCTCATGGGTTTTGGAAAATAATAGGAATAATGGGTGTTTTAGCAGCTTTTCTGATTTTATCTTTTTATGGGACAGTTGCTAGTTGGACAATAGAATATTTGATTTTAGCTTTTAAAAATAGTTTTTCAGGGAAATCTGCTGATGAATTAGCAACTATGTTTGATACGTTTAGTCAAGGTGCAATAAAACCAGTTATTTGGCAAATTTTATTTATGGCTTTAACAGCATATATAGTTATTGGTGGTATTAAAAAAGGAATAGAGAAATACACTAAAATACTTATGCCGATGTTATTGGTAATTATAATTTACCTTGATATTACAGCCATTACATTAAAAGGAGGAGTAGAAGGCTTTCGTTTTTTATTTTATCCTAATTTTTCTCTTATAACAAGTGAAAGCATAATTGATGCATTAGGCCATGCATTTTTTACATTAAGTTTAGGTATGGGTGTTCTAATTACATATGCTTCATACTTTCAAAAAGATACAAATATTACCAATACCAGTATTTCGGTGGCAGGTGCAGATACAATAATTGCTTTATTAGCAGGATTAGCTATTTTCCCAGCAGTTTTTGCTTTCAATGCAGAACCTGCAGCTGGCCCAGGTCTTGTTTTTATGACTCTGCCCAATATTTTTGAGTTGATGCCAGGTGGATATATTTTTTCAATCTTGTTTTTTTTGTTATTAGCAGTTGCTGCATTAACTTCATCAATATCAATTATGGAAGTTGTCGTTGCGTTTGTTTCTGAGGAGAAAAATATATCAAGAAAAAAAGCTACAATTTTCACAGCTATAGCAATAACTATTACTGGTATCTTGTGTACGCTTTCAATTGGGCCATTAAGTCATATTAAGATTGCAGAATATAACATATTTGACATATTTGATATTCTGGCCTCAAATATTTTATTGCCACTTGGAGGAATGCTTATCTCCATATTTATTGGTTGGAAAATGAAGAAACATATCATAACTGATGAACTTTCAAATTATGGAACAATACAGCTTAAATTTGTAAAATTATTTATATTTTTAGTTCGTTACCTTGCTCCTATTGCTATATCTTTTGTGTTTGTTCATGGATTATGGGATATTTTAATAAATTAAGCTGATTTTTATAATTAGTTTTATGTCACTAAAAGATATTATGCATGTATTTTTTAAATATTGACATAATAAATTATTATTATCTTTAATAAATGATTAAAAATAGATTTAGAGAATATTTCACATTTACAAAAAAGGAGCGCAATGGTATAATTGTACTCCTTGTCATTTTAATTCTTTTAATACTGTTAAAGGTTTATCAGAATAATAAATCGTTTGGTGAAATTGTTTTAATTGATGATGATTTTCAAAAAGATATTGAAAAATTTGAAGAATCATTAATCCCTAAAAAAGTTAATAAAAAAAATAAGCGAATTTCTTATGCAGATCAGGTTGATACTCATAAAGAGGAGTGGTGTAAACCTGAAACCTTATTTGATTTTAATCCTAATAAGGCATCGGGAAAAAAGTTGAAAGAGCTTGGGTTTACTAAAAAGCAAATTAATACATTAATAAATTTTAGAAATAAGGGAGGGAAGTTTTATAAAAAAGAAGACCTCCTTAAAATTTACGGAATTGAAATAGAGCAATACAAGATTCTTGAGCCTTATATAATTATTGAGATGCAGGATAATAGCCGGGGAAAGAAAAAATTTATTGATAGAAAGACAGAACCGAAGATATTTATTAAAATTAATTCCGCAACAAAAGAAAATTTGATAAAATTGCATGGTATAGGCAATAGCTTTGCCGAAAGAATTATTAAATACAGAGATTTATTGGGAGGCTTTTATACAAAAGATCAATTATTAGAAGTTTATGGAATGGATTCAACGCGTTACTTAGGATTTATTCAAGATGTGTTAATTGATACTAATCTGATCAATAAAATAAGTTTAAATGAGGCGGATTTTAAAACATTTATTCGGCATCCATATTTGAATAAATATCAAACTGGAGCTATCCTGAAATATAAAGAAGTAATGGGAGATTTTTCAAAAATTGAACAAATCTATCAAAATAACCTTTTAACAAAAGAGGAATATTCAAAATTAGAACCTTATTTAAAACTTAAATAGGAATATAATTTTGACATTTGGATAAAATTTTTGTATATTTATTTACTGAGATTTTTATATATTATAGTATTGAATATTAGAGCAGTAAATCTTTAAAAACAGATTGATTTTTATTAAAAATTATTTTTTTATTTTTTTTTAGTAAATAATTTTTGAAAAGTGCATTTTAAATTAATATTTTTGCGGCTCTATTTTAAAAAATAAATGAATTAATTATGATTGTAGTACCATTAAAAGAAGGTGAAAATATCGAGCGAGCTTTAAAAAAGTTCAAAAGAAAGTTTGAAAAAACAGGTGTTGTTAAAGAATTAAGGGAAAGGCAAGCTTTTACTAAGCCATCAATTAAGAAAAGAGAGCAGAGAAAAAAAGCTATCTACGTTCAACAAATACAACAAAAAGAGGAATAGTTCATATAGGGTGAGTATGCTGTACCAGTTGGTATTTGATTTACTTTTAATTTTTAATTAACCCTATATGTTCAAAGATTTTTTTCTAAAATATTTACAATTCGAGAAACGTTTCTCAGTAAACACAATCAAATCTTACGAAAATGATTTGAACCAGTTTACTGATTTTATTAAAATAAATTTTAATAAAAATGAAATTTATCTCGCCGATGATAAATTAGTTAGGGCTTGGGTTGTAAGTTTAATGGAAAAAGATTTTTCTGCTTTATCCATTAATCGAAAGATTTCTACACTAAAAACTTTTTTTAAATTCTTATTGAGAGAAGGTCATGTTAAGTCCAATCCTATGGATAAAGTAATTGCCCCTAAAAAATCAAAGAAACTGCCATCTTTTGTTGAGGAAAAGCAAATAAACAATCTATTAGATGATTATTCATTTGGTGATGACTTTCCCGGTATTCGAAACAAAACAATTATTGAAATGTTTTATAATACAGGAATGAGATTGTCTGAGTTAATAGGATTAACAAATAATAGTATTGATTTGCATAATGGTACAATTAAGGTGCTGGGTAAAAGAAATAAAGAAAGAATATTACCTGTTCACTCACATTTTATTAAGTCAATACAAGATTATATTTTATCACGAGATAAAGAATTTTCTAATCTTGCTCATGATTTTTTATTTGTTACTGATAAAGGAAACAAACTATATGAAAAGTTTGTATACCGATTAGTAAATAAATATTTAAACTTGGTTACTACAATCGAAAAAAAGAATCCGCATATTTTGCGACATACTTTTGCTACACACTTATTAAATCATGGGGCAGATCTTAATGCCATTAAAGAATTGCTGGGTCATGCGAACCTGGCGGCTACTCAGATCTATACTCATAATACATTTGAGAAATTAAAAACTATTTATAAACAAGCTCACCCTAGAGCATAAAAATTTGGAGGAGTTATTATGGACATTAAAATTCATTCGATTCACTTTGATGCCGACAAAAAACTTATTGATTTTATTAACAGTAAAGTGAAAAAACTAATCCAGTTCTACGATAATATAATTGGTGTAGAGGTTTTTTTGCGCGTGGAAAAAGACCAGGGAACTGAAAATAAACTAGCAGAAATTAGACTTGATATACCAGGTAGCGATATTTTCGCCAAGAAAAAGAGTAAAAGTTTTGAAGAATCTATTGATAATTCTTTAGAAGCAATAAAACGTCAATTAACTAAATTTAAAGAAAAACAAAGAGGTGTTTAATAATTATATTAAAAACATGAAAATTACACTGCTTTTTTTTGTGTTTAATATAAAATATTTATACATTTGCGAACCGATTTTGGAAAATAATTTCTAAGATCGGCGTTCTTTTATTGCCGATGTAGCTCAGTTGGTCAGAGCAGCTGATTTGTAATCAGCAGGTCGGGGGTTCGAATCCCTCCATCGGCTCAATGTATTGAAATTAGTGATGGGGAGATACCAAAGTGGCCAACTGGGGCAGACTGTAACTCTGCTGGCGTACGCCTTCGTAGGTTCGAATCCTGCT
>DAOWML010000048.1 GCA_030643125.1 Bacteroidales bacterium | reverse complement strand
TGCTTCATCGTCAAATATTGCACCTGAAATTTCAGGAATATCAATCGATCCAACTTCTCCTACAGAAAACGATGATGTAACAGTTTCTGCAACCATAACCGATTCAGACGGGACAATTACTTCTGCAAATATTAAATGGGGAAATACATCAGAGACTTATCCAAACATAGTTTCAATGTCAAATTCCGGAGATGATTATACAGGTGCAATTCCTGCCCAGGCTGATGGGACAGAAGTGGTTTTTGTTATTGAAGCTGAAGATAATAGTGCCGGGGTTACATTAAGTTCTGAATTAAACTATACAGTTGAAGACCCGGAGAATCAAGCTCCTGTAATTTCAGATGTGATACTTGATCCTTCCAGTCCGACAGAGGATGAAAACCCTATTGTTTCTTGTGTTGCAGACGATACAGATGGTTCTGTTGAGTCGGTTGTTTTAAAATGGAAACGAGGAACAGGAGATTTTACTGATGTAAATATGAATTTTTCAGGAGGACGTTATTATGGACAAATACCTAAACAATCTGTTGGCGAAACTATTTATTTCTCGATAATTGCAGAGGATAACGAAGGCTTACAAAGTAATTATGAAGGCAGTTACGAAATCTCAGAGTCAAATAGTATAAATGACCTGGCAAACAGCAATCTTAGGATTTATCCAAATCCGACAATAAATAATATAAATATAGAATTTACAGAACCGGGTTTTATTAATTCGATAAAGATTTATAATCTAATAGGTAAAAAGATGCTTGAAATGAGCAATTTAAATGTTGCTAAGTATACTATTGAATTAAGTCGATTTCCGAAAGGAATGTATATAATACAAATAAATGATTCAGAAAATAGCATTGTAAGAAAAGTGATGCTAAAATAAGCGTTAATTATCTTTTTCGGGCTCAATGTCTAAAATATCTCCGGGTTTGCAATTCAACACTTTACAAATAGCTTCAAGAGTGGAAAATCGAATTGCTCTGGCTTTACCGCTTTTTAAAATTGAAAGATTAGCTATTGTAATATCAACTCGTTCAGATAGCTCTGTAAGGGACATTCTTCTTTTGGCAAGAACATTATCTAATTTTGTAATAATAGGCATATTCTGAAAGTATTAAATAGTTAGTTCTTGTTCTTTTTTCATCTCCAGACCAATACGGTAAATTTCTGCGCCAACAAAAATAATTAGTGCCCAGAACAAATCAATTGTAGCATCGAAATTGAGTCGTAAGTCAAAAGATTTCTCAAACATGTGTATTTTTTCAAACCACAAATATTTCAAGATAAGCGGGTACATCATTTCTAAAATAGCAGATAATAGTACAGCAAAAGCAATTTTACGAATTCGCCAAATATTTTTATAATGATAAGGATTTTCGGCCTTCAAAGAAGAACTAATAGATTTAAAAATTTTCCAAAGCATTAAAATAACATAAAATGCAATAACAAGAATAGAAACAAAAAACAGATAATTCAAAATACCCGCAAAACCATATTCATTATTAACATTAAATGATACATATGCTTCATCCACTAAAATATCATACAGATTCCCGTTTTTTAATTCCAAAAAAGCATTTTCCGATATTTCTATAGGGACTTCAACTACAGGAAAGAAAGGTTCAAAATCGGGGCTGAATAAGGTTAAAAAGAAAAAGAGTATTGAGAGTAAAATAGTAATTCCTCCAATTCCAAGTAAAACGGTTAATATGCCGTATATTAACCCGATTACTTTTTTACTTTTAATTTTTTGAGTTTTCATAATTCTTAAAAAGTTATAACAAAAGAAAAAAAAAAAAAGGAAAACAATAAATTTTAATAGATAAAATAGTTTATTAATTAAATAAGTAACAGAATATCATTAATATAACTCTTTGCATACAAGGGCTGTTAGCATGTAAATACAGATAAATCAGGACATGTTATAAATGTTCACAATAAATTTTTTATTAAAAATTTTGCAAATCATTTAAGTTTTGTTTAACTTTTCGAATCAAAATTTACATTTTTGGGTAATTGTGTAAACCTTTATAAATTATGGAAAAAGACATTTTATTAGTTCCCTGGGATTTTACGGAAGTAGCTGAACATGCATTACAGCACGCCATTAAGGTTGCTAAAAAGCTGAACAATCAGGTTACTTTAATTCACGTTGTAAAAACTCTTAAAAAGGGAGAAGAAGCTCTTGATGAGCTAAATAAAGATATAGAAAAACTTAACGAAAAGTATGGCGTAGAGTTACATCCTTTAGTATTGGAAGGAAGTTTGTTCCATGTTATTTCTGATTATGCGTCAGAAAACAATATAAGCATGGTTGTCATGGGAACTCATGGAATTAAGGGGATGCAGAAATTTACAGGAAGCAATGCTTTAAAAGTAATTGTAGGTTCTAAAATCCCGTTTATTGTAGTACAGGAGCCTCCTTCTAAAAAAGATGTCTTTAAAGATATTGTATTCCCTCTTGACTACAGAGCCGAAGCAAAACAGAAACTACAATGGGCGTTATTTTTGGTTAAATATTTTGATGTTAAGATTAATATCATAGTTCCAACCCTAAAAGACAAGTCTTTAAATACGAAATTAATGGGGAATGTTCATTTCGCAGAAAAAATTCTCGACAAATATGATTGCGATTATGAGTTACATAAAATCGAAGGACACGATTCTGCTAAAGCAACAATTGACTTTGCTCAAAAGATAGATGCTGATATGATTCTCATAATAACCACAAAAGGAATTGGACTTACCGACTATGTTTTAGGAGCACAGGAACAATATATTATTGCTAATACAGCTAAATTGCCGGTAATGGTTGTTAACCCAAGAACAGATCTTAGTCGCTATGGATCTTTTAGTGCTACCGGTGGATAAAAACAATTAAATAATAAAATAAAATAGTATCGAACAAGGAGTTATGCTCCTTGTTTTTTTTATGCGATTTTGGTATTTGAATTCCCAAAATTCGTTAAAAAAATATATTTTTGCCACATATTTTGTGCTCAAATAATTTAAAAATCTATAGCAATGACATTAGTTACAAAAGAAAAATTTCTTTCAAAAGAATGGTTTTATAGCTATACCCTTATAGCTATCGGCTCTTTTATATTAGCTGCCGGATTTGTATACTTTATAGACCCTCACAAAATTGTACCGGGAGGAGTTTACGGGATAGGTATTGTTGTTAAAAATATGACAGCCGAAATTATGGGTAATGGTATTAAAATACCATTTATTAGCGAACCAATATTTAAAGATGGTTTAGGTATTGGTATTGTTGGGTTGATGCTTAATATTCCATTAACTATTCTGGGTATTAAGATGCTGGGACCGCGGTTTGGAGTAAAAACAATAATTGGTTTTGTGTTAACTTCTATTTTTATTGATTTTCTGGATGCAGGATTTAGTGGAGCATTGGTCGATGATGTTTTATTGTCGTGTGTTTTTGGAGGAGTTTTAATAGGATTTGGATTGGGATTAATTTTTAAATCAAAAGCAACATCGGGAGGCTCCGACATAGTTGCTATGATTGCAGTCAAATATACAAAAATGTCATTGGGCCTGTTGCTAATAATTGTGGACTCGGTAATTGTATTATTTGGTTTGTTGATATTTAAGGACTGGAAAATTCCTCTATATTCCTGGATTGTTATATATATTACGGGAAAAGTTATTGATGCTACTTTACAGGGAATAAGCTATGATAAGGCTTTATTTATTATTTCGGATAAATACGAAGAAATTAGAGACAAAATCATTAAAGACTTAAACAGAGGGGGGACTTTAATAGATGGTGTTGGAATGTATAAAGGATTAGATAAGAAAATTATTTTTACAAATGTTAACAGAAGAGAACAGACAATTTTACAGGATTTTATTAAAGATATAGATCCGTATGCTTTTATGACGGTTATTGATGCCCACGAAGTGCTTGGGAATGGCTTTAAGCCAATACGTGAGGTTTAGAAAAACATAAAAAGGGAGGTTGAAACCTCCCTTTTCTATTGGCTTATTTGGTTTGGCTTAAATTGATAAAATCAATATAATTAGAATGATGATCGCCAAACACTTCTAATGATTCTCCAACAATCTTATAAGTACTTTTTTCTCCGGCGATTTTACTGAATAATATTTCATATTCTTTTTTATTTTCATCAATCATAATGATATGTGAGAGATTGTCATGAACATCAGCAGCTAATTTCTTCTGGCAAAGAGGACAGAAAAAATCACACTTTTCTCCTTCCGCAGTTACAAAAGCATCATTTTTTTTAGTAGTGTAGTTACCAATTTCCTGGCTAAAAAGAATTAATCCGGCATTGCCATCTTTGGTTTCTGCCGATAAAACAATGAATTCTCCTACATTTAAGTAGCCTTTACAACGGGGACATATAAAGTTTTGTTTCATAAAATATCTCCTTTTAGTTTGGGTTAGTTTAAGATTTGTATTTATTTTTTTGAATGTTCGTCAGATAGGTTTAACAATATCGTTTATAGTTTATTATACGCAATTATTTAAATATAGTTTAATATTCTTCAGGAATTATTGTTTTATAAATTTATAGGTATGGGTATTTTTACTTGAAATTCCTTTAACAAAATATACTCCGGTTGATAAATCAGAAATATTGACAGGAATCAAGTTCGAATTGGACGTTATGGTTTTCATTAACCTTCCATTTAAATCCATAATTTGAATTTGTTTTTTTTGTGAATATAGTCTCACATTAAAACGAATATTTATTATTTCTTTTGCCGGATTAGGGAAAAAACTGAAGAGAGATTTATTGTTTCCGGGAGAATCAACGGAATCAATCGTTCCTGCTTCATTTAAAATCCAATTGTTTGGATCGACAATGATGTTTGTTACAGTTTTAGATAATGGGATTATAAAAGTTTCAAAATTGTTTGACTGGTAAAGTCTTAAAGAAGTATCTCCATCAGAAAAATAAACTTTAAAGTCTACGAATAATTGAAAAACAGGAGTTTCGGTTGATGAAGTTGACTGGTTTACAGCCATAAATAAAGTGTCATTTACCTGGGTGTATTCCACATCGAAGCGAGGATATCCTTTACCATAATACCATTGATCAAAAAACAGGTCAAAATCTATTCCGGTGCTGTATTCAATAGACGTTTTAAAATCATCGCCTGTGGCAACGCTATCTCCATATTCAGATAAATAATTTCGTAGTGAGGCAAAAAACAGGTCATCATCATTAATTTCATGTCGAATCATATGAATAATTGCCGCTCCTTTTTTGTACGAAAGCCGATAGTTAAAAATACGGCTTTCATTAAAAGCTTCCGTAAAAGGAATATACACACTTTTATTGGGCTCTTCGAACGCATATGTATGCGCAGTGTTCATCCAACTATTTGCATCTGTTGCTGATTGCAAATTTTCTAAAGCAACATACTCGGTATATGATGCAAATCCTTCATTAATCCAGATATCCTGCCATGTAGCACAAGTAACATAATCACCAAACCACATATGTCCTAATTCGTGCGAAACCAGTCCAAAACCGAAGTTACCCAAGGTGGTCATGGTTTGGTGTTCCATTCCTCCACCCAGTTCGGTCAAACAATGTCCGTATTTTTCGTTGGCAAAAGGATAAAGTCCAAATTTATCACTAAATAGTTCAATAAAGTTTATGGTTTCGTCAATGTCCGATTTGTAGTTATCCAAACAATCGTTACCTTCATAAATATAATTCTGAATTAAAACAGGATCGCTACCTTCCGGGTTTGCATAAATGGAATAATCCTGGTATTCTGCAACAGCATACGAGATTAAGTAATAATTAATTGAATAAAAAGTTTTCCATTCGAATCGTTTTTTATTATTAACTAAATCAACTTCGTTAGTTAACAAACCATTTGATCCGGCCTTGCAATCATCATCACAAGTTAAAAAGATATATACAGAATCAATTTTATCTGATAAAACCTGTTTACATGGCCACCACTTATAAGCATGGAAAGATTCGGATAAAGTCCAGGTAACGTTTTTCCCCCAGTTTTGAGAGTATGCATTTGTTACACCTCTTCCATCTGGATCTGGTGTTCCACGATAAAAGATTTGTGCCTTAATATTTTCCCCAATAGAAACCGGTATATCAAAGATATATTTAATTATATTATCTGAATGTTCTACGGTTATCTTTTTATTGTTAATAAAAACAGAATCAACAGTCATGTAATTGCTAAAATCGAATAACAATGTGTCGAGTTCTTTAGCGACTTTAGCTTGTATAGTTACATTTCCTGAAATAAAAGTTGATTGATCAGAAACTTCAATATCCAGTTTCACAAAAAAAATATCGTATTTATCCATTAACGGATTATAATACAGGTTAATATCACTTTTTAATCGTGATTCGCGCAAACTCTTATAAGAGTCAGGATTAGTTATTTGCCCGAACAATTGTCCTGTTGCAAATACGAATAATATAAGCAGGGTATTTTTCATAAAGCACAAAGTTTATTACATCAAAGTTACCAATAATCCCGAATATCGGTAGAGTTTAATACATGAATATGATTAGAGAGTTATAAAATACCCTAATAAACAAATTATTATTTGACTGATATACATAGTTTTCTTAAATTTATATAAAATAAAAATTTTGTAAGATGAAACAAAAAAGAATAAAAGTTAAAGGCAAAGAAGTTTCGTATTATGAATCCAGAGATAGCGGTCATCCTGTTGTTTTTGTTCATGGCATGTCTTCTTCATCAGCAATATTTATCCGACAACTTATTGATTCCGTTTTATCATATCAATTTCGATTTATTGCTGTGGATTTAATTGGTCATGGCAGTTCCGAGTTTTCGGACAAGCCTGAAGAGGATTACACTATTGCAGGATTAAGCGATTTTTTAATTCATTTTAACAATGAACTGAATTTAAAAAACGCTGTTTATGTTGGACACAATACAGGCGCAAACATTATTCTTGAAGCGTTTAGCAAGCTAAACAATCCTCAGGGTTTGGTTTTGCTTAGTGCAGTTCCTTTTTCAAATCCGATTTCAGATGAGATGTATCAAAAAGACACCTTTCTGGATTTATTTTCAAAGGCCGGAATTGATGATAGTGAAGCTCATCAATTAGCGAGTCTTTTTGTTGAGGAGAAAACGCAATACCCGGAATTTATACCGGAGATAATAAGAAAAGCCGATTTAAAAACCAGAAAGTTTTTATTTGAATCGATTAAAAAAGGGAAATTTAAAGATCAGTTAGAAATAATAAAGGAAATTGCGGTGCCCGTGGCGGTTTATTATGGGGAATATGATCAAATAATCAATTTTGATTATTTAAATTCAATTGATATTCCAACAATCTGGAGAAATTTAATTCAAATAATAAGAGATGTCGGCCATATATTGTTTTATGAAAGTCCTGCCGATTTTAATGTTAGTTTTGAAACCTATTTACATACTGTTTTTGATAAATAAACAAATTGTTCTTTTGGCTAAATTTGTTTTTATAAACACATTTCAACTTTAAGTTGCTATAAAAGAGAATATTTTATTAAATTATAAAAAAACACTAATAATTTAAACTATGAAAAAAACAATAGTATTTGCAGGAATAATCCTGTTTTCTTCTTTATTAACATTTGCTCAGGATTGTACGTTCTATTACCCTAAAACACAGGGAGCAAAATTAGAGTTTAAAAGCTTTGATAAAAAAGACAAACTTACCGGTAGTAGTATTCAAACTATAAAAGAATTTAAAGAAACAGGTAATTCAATTTCAGCGCTTATCGAAACTCAATCGTTTGATAAAAAAGGCAAAGATTTAGGTAAAACGGAATTTAGCGTTATGTGTGAAAATGGAGAGTATTCTGTTGATATGAAGAGTTTTATGAGCTCACAGACAATGGAGGCGTACGAAGAGATGGATGTTAAAGTAGAAAGTAACAATCTTAAAATTCCTGCTAACTTAAATATTGGAGACGATCTTGGAGATGGCAAGTTGGAAATATCTGTTTACAGTGAAGGATTGAAAATTATGGGAATGACAACAGATATTACCAAAAGAAAAGTAGAAGCAAAAGAAGAAATTACTACCGAAGCTGGAACTTTTGATTGTTATAAAATTACTTATACTATAACCGTAAAAACTCTGTTTAGCGCAAGAATGGAAGCAGCTGAATGGATTGCGGAGGATGTTGGAACAGTTAAAAGTGAAACATACTCTAACGGAAAGTCCATGGGATATACCCTGTTAACAGGAATCAAAAAATAAAAAAAATAGTTGAATGAAAAAGCCGGCAAACTGCCGGCTTTTCTTTTTATTTTTTAATTACTTTCTGGCTTTTAACACTCATTCCATTTTCGTTTTTAATAAGCACAAAATAAATTCCCTTATCAAAATAACTAATATCAATCTGTTTGTTCTTTGTTTCTAGCATTTTAGCACCTATAACAGAATAAATTTCAAAAGAATAATTATCCGGAGCATCAATGTTAATATAGTTAGTTGCCGGATTTGGATAAATCTTAATTTGCTGTTCTTCAGCTAGTATGAATATATCTGTTGAAGTTGTATCTTCATCAGGATTATAAATTGCATTTACAAATTCAGGATGATCAATAAAAGGATTTCTATTTCCCTGGTAAGAAAATACCACCTCATTTCTGTTTCTTTCAAAATCATCTACGGGGTCTTCTTCGTTCCATTGAATTAAGGTTGAAAGCTTTCCAAATAACGGGGTATATGTATCTGTACCAGTATAATCAACCAATTCTAAATCAGAGTCACCAGATTCTCCTTCGTAGCGAGTTGCCATATAAAACATCATGCGGGCAACGTCTCCTTTTTCTACCGGTCTTGGTTCCCACGAATCAGAATCTGTATAGCATTCGGTTGCCTCTGAGTGTTGTGTTCCTCCATTATCAAAATCTTTTGTTCCACGAGCAGAGTTAACAGAAATATCACAAGGCCTTAAATGATGTGCATCCCGATAAGCATCTTGACTTTCTTCGGGAAAACCATGCGATTTTGCCCAAACGTGTTCTCGATTCCAACCGGAACCATAATTATATTCCTGTGCTGCATTAACCGACTCTCCTGTATAAATTAAAAGTACATTATCAGAATTATTAGGATCTCGATCTGACTCTTTCAAGATATCCCATGTGTCTGTAGTGGCATTAGTATATGGATAGTCGGTGTGCCCTTTAATAATATTATAAAGCGCCGTTTTAAGTTCTTCACCGTTTAAATCTTCTGCGCTGTTGTAGTATCCATCAGGAATTTGCGAAAAACACACAAAAGTAATTAATACAAAACTTATTGTAAGTATTTTTTTCATAGCAAGATAGGTTTGGTACTAATTTAACGTAAATCAGCGTATGATTGTTTCATAACTGTGAAATTGGGAAAAATGTAACTTTTTTAGCAATAAATCAGGCAATTATGCTAATATGGTGGTTCGTTTTATTCCTGTGCTATTTAAAATTGGGGAAGTTAAATGGTGTTTTAATTTGAGATGAATATTTGTAAAATTGAATTTTAAAAATAATCTACGTCTTTAATCCGTTTTCTGCTTCTCGTTAGGAAAGGAACAAAAAAAGCTACCATGTGGCAGCCTTTTTGTTTTGTAGCCCCACCAGGACTCGAACCTGGATCTACAGTTTAGGAAACTGCTATTCTATCCCTTGAACTATGGGGCCAATTTATTACAAAATTACACTAGATTAGTATTTCAACAAATTTTATCCCTTGAACCCTGCCTGACTACCTACGGCAGTTAAACCGGCAGGCAGGTATGGGGCTAATTTATGTGCCACAAAATTAGATATTTTAATTACATATACAAAATGCATGTTTCAGGCTTTATAACAAAAAAATGTCATCGTTTAATTTTTAATTAGCTAATAAAATTCTTAATTTTAATCAAAATTGTCTGAATACAAATACTTTAAAAACGTATATTATGAAAAAAGCAATCCTGTTCTTAATAATTCTGTTTTTTTCAGCTTCTGTTTTTTCCCAGGATTATATTTATCTGAAAGATAATTCAATAATAGAAGCTATAGTACAAGAAGTGAATATAAATATGGTTAAGTATACCAAATATTCCGATCCCGAAGGAGAGGTGCTTGCCATATCGCCTAATGCGCTTATAAAAATAGTATTCTCTAATGGCTATGTTCGTGATTTTTCGGGAGGATCTAAACCAGCCAAAGTTTCAAGTAGCGAAAAGGACAG
>DAOWML010000281.1 GCA_030643125.1 Bacteroidales bacterium | reverse complement strand
TTGAAACTTTTCGGGCAAAGCGGAATAATCCGTCATAAGTTTCATCATCAAGATCAAAAATATAGTCAACTTCTTTTTTCGGGACAACCAATGCATGACCTTTCGAGAGAGGATTAATATCTAAAAATGCGAAGTAATTATTATCTTCAGCAATTTTGTATGAAGGAATTTCACCTGCAATAATTTTCGAAAATATACTTGACATAGCTTTAAATTTAAGTTATAAAATAGAGCCTAAAGTTAGTAAAATTTAAAATGACTAAAATTTAAAATGACAAAAAGTAAAAATATTATCTTGAAATTTCAACAATTTCGAATTTAATATTTCCGGCGGGAACTGTAATTTCAGCGATATCACTTACAGATTTTCCAAGTAATCCTTTGGCGATAGGTGAATTAACAGAAATTTTCTTTTCTTTTAAATCAGCTTCTTTTTCCGGGACTAACATGTAAGTCATAATAGCACCATTTGCAAGGTTTTTAAGTTTTACGATTGACAAAATCAAAACTTTTGATGTATCAATTTTTGATTCATCAATAAGTCTAACGTTTCTAATTAATTCCTGAAGTTTAGAAATTCTTAGTTCGAGGAGTCCCTGTGCATCTTTTGCCGCATCATATTCGGCATTCTCGGACAAGTCTCCTTTATCTCTTGCTTCAGCTATCTGTCTTGATATTGCCGGTCTTTCTACATCCTGAAGATTATTTAGCTCATCCTTCAGTTTTTGTAGTCCTTCTTCCGTGTAGTATTTTAGTTTAGACATTTAGTATGTTTTATTTACAATTTTTACAAAAAGATAAAAAGACCCTTAAAAAAGGGTCCTTTTTTAAAATATAAAATTTAAAATTTGTTTTATAAACTGTGGAACTATGTTTTACAAAGAAATTCGTGCTCCAATGCTATGAGTTCCATTAAAATGGTCAGTAGCTCTAAACGAATAGTCAACAGCAAAATTAGTACCTTTTTCTTTGTTTAATGGCACCTGAACCGAGAAACCTGCACTAGGTCCTTTGTTAGCATTAGTTCGTTGTGTTGGATCGTAAATGCTTTTGTCAATTCCTTCTTCGTAAGTATAACCGGCTCTAAGCATAAGAAAATTTCTCAAACTAAATTCCATACCTGCTGTAAATTGGTCTTTGTTAAAAGAATTAGAAGTAAAATTGCCGGCAAGAGTTAAACGGCTATTTTCTCCCCAAAGGAAATCATAAGCAGCACCAATTAATAATGCTGTAGGTAATTCAAACTCTGCTGCTCTCTCTTCGAATGTAAATTGAAGATCATTACCTCCAAAAAATTGTCCTGTTAAAGAAAAACCATCACCCGAGAATTTCATTGTTGGTCCAACATTTTTCAATACTATACCAAATTTAATATTTTCAAGTTCACCGGTTACGTATTGAATACCTGCATCAATAGCAAGACCTTGTGCATTAATATCAGAAATTGATTCAGAAATGATCTTAAAAGTAATACCTGCATAAATACTATTTGAGAATGCTTTTGCATACGATAAGGAAACATTCATCAGGCTTGGTGAAAATGTGCCAATTCCTCCTTCAGGATGATCGGTAGTTGTAATATCAATATCTCCAAAACTCATTGACATAACACTCATCCCAAAAACACTTGATTCGCTTATCCTTTGTGCAAAGCCAAAAGAAAACAGGTTTACATCTGAGCCTTTAAGCCATGATGTATGAGAAAAGATCAATTCTGTACCTTGCGTAAAAGCAATACCGGCTACATTACCAAACATTGATTCGAGACCACGTACATTAGCAGTACTAACACCTCCCCAGCCTGAGCTTCTTGCCCATGGATTGATAAGCAGTTCTGAAGCACCAGCCTGACCGGACCTGTCTTTATTTCCTGCAAAAGAATCAGTAGTTGTTCCGGCTATTAAAATTATTAAGAACAGAGCTGCTAAGTATTTATATAAATTTTTCATACTTATATTTTTTTGTTTTAAATTCATTAATTTCACTTACAATATTTGGATTAGAAGATGTTAAGATCAGTTGGACGTAAAGCACCAAACCACTTAATTATTCTTTCACCGGCATCAGATTTAATATGAATAAGATAAATACCTCCTGCAATTGGAACTCCTGCAAAGTTTTTGAGGTCCCATTCAAGTGATGTTATTACATCATCTTTGGTAAATTGCCTAATCATTGTACCCTTAATATTATAAATTGTAACAGTACAAACTTCAGGAAGATTTGTAATTTTTATTCTGGTATCTAATGCATTATTTTCATAATTAGAATGAGCATAATATGGATTTGGAACTATGTTGATAAGATCCAGATCACTTTCTGCTTTTTCAGGATTATTAAATTCTGTAGCAATATTTTCTGTTTTAAATTGATATACCGGAAAGAAATCATTTTCATGATCTATGGTAGCAGAATCAATAGCTAAAGACATATATCGTTGATAAGGTTTTGCAATTCTAATACTAATTGTAGCGTCATTATTAAGCCACTCTTCTCCATATTCAAGCATTGGCATTCCAACATACATCATATTTCCATAAACATAATTTACGAAAGGTTGATTAATGTTGAGTGAGTCAAGGAAATAGTTTAACCATTTGCAATCATCCCATGCAGGACTTTCAAAAATATATTCATTACCAACTATCTCAAACTGATATTTAGTATGACCCATTACATAAACGTAATGTTTTCCACCAAATAGGGGTTCGAAGGAAACGGGATTGAATAAATTTGTATCAACCATGGCTGGTGGATTAAATAGCATATCTCTACCGTTTTGTCCTGAGAGCCATGAATCTTCACCAAATGCTATATTTAGCCTTTCACCTGTTTCAATATTGATAGCATAACCGGGGAACCAACCCATACCTGTTTCGCTAATATAATTTGGATTATCAGGATTGTTACTTATGCCACTTCCATAAGGAGCTGGATTACCGTCTTTATCAACGGATTGTCCGGCTCTGGATTCAAATCTTTGAGTTTGTGTGCCATCAGAACGAGGTTCTGCATGAACAGGATCATCACACATTTCAAGAACAAGGCTTCGAGTCCATTTTGATTTATCATTTGTAAATACAATATCAACACTACTTAATCGCTTAAGTTTATTTAATGATTTTGAAAGATTTCCATAAGCAGGACCTGTTTCAATTTGACCACCATGAGCTGTTAAGCAGTACGGAGACCATGTACCATCGTTTATTTTCTCATAATACTCATTTGGATCCCAAGGTTTACCCGGCAGGCTCCAGTCATTGAAATTTGTATTTCCGGTTAAACCAGCATCATATGTTCCTGATCGTATCCAGTTCATTGGACTGGTAGGAATATTATTATCAGGAATACCTGTAAGCCATCTGTGAGAACTATCAGCAAAAGAAATTCCAAACTCGATTAATCCGTTCTTTACAGAAGATTCTTCACCCGGTGCAGCAATCTGAAATATGTCAATTGATAAACCTAAGTCAAGTAATAATTGTTCGTTTTTAACGTCAATTGCTGTATTTGAAGTATAGGTTTTCCCTGTTTCCAAATTAATTAATTTCC
>DAOWML010000005.1 GCA_030643125.1 Bacteroidales bacterium | reverse complement strand
GTGATGGTGGACGACAACCATTATGTGGTAATGGAGTAACATCAATAATTTCAGTTACTTCAATCCCTGCATTATGGATGGTACGCATAGCAGATTCTCTGCCGGAACCTGGTCCTTTAACATACGCTTTTACTTTTCTCAATCCTAGATCGTAAGCTACTTTTGCACAATCTTCAGCAGCCATTTGTGCTGCATAAGGAGTATTTTTCTTTGATCCTCTAAATCCCATCTTTCCGGATGAAGACCAGGAAATTACCTGACCATTATTATTCGTTAACGAAATAATAATATTATTAAAAGAAGCATGAATGTGCACTTGCCCTGTAGCTTCAACCTTTACAACTCTTTTTCTAGATGATCCAGTCTTTTTTGCCATTTCTTAACTATTATTTAATTGCTTTCTTTTTATTAGCAATCGTTTTTCTTTTTCCTTTTCTGGTTCTCGCATTATTCTTTGTACTTTGTCCTCTAACAGGAAGACCAATACGATGGCGAATACCTCTGTAACATCCAATATCCATTAATCGCTTAATGTTCATTTGAGTTTCTGAACGTAATGCACCTTCTACCTTGCACTTTTCGTTCACTACTTGTCTGACTTTAGCAATATGCTCGTCATTCCAGTCTTTTACTTTAATGTCATAATCAATTCCCGCTTCATCTAATATTGATTCTGCGGTACTACGACCAATTCCGTAGATATAGGTCAATCCTATAACACCTCTTTTATTCTTTGGTAAATCTACTCCAACAATTCTTGCCATAAATCTTTTTTAATTAAAGTACAAAAATAATAATTTATCCCTGACGCTGTTTAAACTTGGGATTTTTTTTGTTAATAACGTATAGTCGACCTTTTCGTCTAACAATTTTGCAATCGCTACTGCGTTTTTTTACAGATGCTCTGACTTTCATTTCTTTATCTTTTTATTTATATCTATAAGTTATTCTACCTTTTGTAAGATCATAAGGAGACATTTCAACCTTAACTTTATCACCTGGTAAAATTTTAATATAATGCATTCTCATTTTACCTGATATGTGAGCCGTTATTACGTGACCATTCTCAAGTTCTACTCTGAACATAGCATTTGATAATGCTTCGATTATAGTTCCGTCTTGTTCTATTGAAGGCTGTTTTGCCATAAATTATATCTTATTTTTTGTAATTGCTTCTATATATTCAAATGTTGATAATATATCAGTTTTACCTTTATCAACAACAACTGCTAGTTCATAATGTGCAGAAGGTTTACCATCGATTGTTCTAATAGTCCAACCATCATCATCTTGTTTTATGTGTTTACCTCCCATGTTAATCATAGGTTCAATACACAAAACTAATCCTTTTTTTAACAAAACACCTCTGCCTCTTTTTCCATAATTTGGTACTTCTGGAGCCTCATGCATATCCTTTCCTAATCCGTGTCCTACCATTTCGCGAACAACTGAATAACCTGCATTCTCTGCATGAGTCTGAACAGCATTCCCAATGTCTCCAACTCTTTTCCCTTCAACAGTATTTTCTATTCCTTTAAATAAGGATTCTTTGGTCGTTCGAAGCAAGTTCATTACTTCTTCGCTAACTTCACCTACAGGAAAAGTATATGCTGTATCACCATAATAGCCTTCCATATAAGTACCACAATCAACCGAAATAATATCTCCATCTTTTAAAACATAATCAGAAGGTATTCCATGAACCACCTGATCATTTACTGAAGTACATAAACTATTAGGGAAACCGCCGTAACCAAGAAACCCCGGTACTGCACCATTATCTCTAATAAATTCTTCAGCTCGCTTATCTAATTCAAGAGTTGTTACTCCCGGTTTTATAAGTTGTGCTACTTCTGCAAGAGTTTTCGAAACTAACAAATTGTTTCGTCGGATAATTTCTATTTCTCTTTCTGACTTATAAACTAACATCAAAGAACGTTGTAATTAAAAAATATTATCTTAAATAGCAGAAGCACCTCCAGCTCTGCCCTTAATTCTTCCTGATTTCATTAATCCATCGTAATGTCTCATTAACAAATGACTTTCAATTTGTTGTAAAGTATCTAAAACAACACCCACAAGAATTAATAATGATGTTCCACCATAAAATTGTGCAAATTGACTATCAACACCCCCGATTTGTGCAAAAGCAGGTAAAATAGCAATAAGCGCTAAAAATATTGATCCCGGCAATGTAATTCTTGACATTACTGTATCTAAGAATTCTACTGTTTTACGTCCGGGTTTAACTCCGGGAATAAAACCTCCATTTTTTTTCATATCCTCTGCCATTTGAGAAGGATTAATAGTAATGGCAGTATAAAAATATGTGAAAAGAATTATCATTAACGCAAATGTAAAGTTATACCAGAATCCTGTAATATTTGCAAATGCAGCTGCGAAACCAGTTAGCGCATCAGAATTAGCGAAACCAGCAACAGTTAAAGGTATAAACATTAATGCTTGAGCAAAAATGATCGGCATTACACCAGCAGAGTTCACTTTTAACGGTATATATTGTCGAACACCTCCATATTGTTTATTCCCAATAATTCTTTTTGCATATTGGACAGGAATCTTACGAGTACCCTGAACTAACAGAATTGTGGCTACAAATACAAAGAACAAAATAATCATTTCGAGCAAGAAAGCAACTAATCCACCTCCCTGTGATTCTAATCTACTAATAAATTCAGCAAAAAAGGAGAAAGGTAATCTTGCAATGATACCAATCATAATAATTAATGAAATACCATTACCAATACCTTTGTCGGTAATTTTTTCACCTAACCACATAATAAACATGGTTCCTGATGTAAGTATAATTACTGATGAGAACCAGAAAAATGTTCCTGTTAATACAAACGCTGTATCAGGTAACTGTACTTGTAAATTTTTCAAGTAAGCAGGTGCCTGCATTATTAAAATAGCTACAGTTAAATACCTGGTAATTTGATTAATTTTTCGTCTGCCACTTTCTCCCTCGCGCTGTAATCTCTGGAAATAAGGAATAGCAATTCCCATTAACTGAATTACAATTGAAGCAGAAATGTAGGGCATAATACCCAATGCAAAAATGGATGCATTTGCAAATGCTCCACCTGAAAACATATTAAGAAGTCCTAATACACCGTCGGAAGTTTGTTGTTTCAACGCAGCTAACTGACTAGGGTCAATACCTGGCAATACAATAAAACTACCTAATCTATAAATTAATAAAATAAATAATGTATAAACAATACGATATCTAAGATCTTCAATTTTAATTATATTCCTTATTGTCTGTATTAGAGCTCTCATTAAATTATAATTTTACTATAGTTCCTTCAAGTGATTCAATTGCTGTAATTGCCGATTTTGAAAAAGCATGTGCTTTAACTTCTAATTTCTTAGTTAATGTTCCATCACCAAGAATTTTAATTAAGCTATTCTTCCTTGCTAATCCAGCCTCTACTAAAGTTTCAACATCAATTGTTGTTAAACCTTTCTTTTCAGCCAATTTTTCTAAAGTCTCTATATTAATTCCTTTATATTCCTTGCGAGAAATATTTGTGAAACCATACTTAGGTACACGACGCTGCAAAGGCATTTGTCCACCTTCAAAACCAATCTTCTTAGAATATCCAGATCTTGACTTCTGCCCTTTATGACCTCTTGTAGAAGTTCCTCCTCTTCCAGATCCTTGTCCTCGACCAACTCTTTTGTTACTTTTTGTTGAGTTTTCAGCTGGTTTTAAGTTACTTAAATCCATATCTATAATTTCAATTATTCGTTATTATTTTTCTTCAACCTTAAGTAAATGTCTTACCTTAGTAATCATTCCTTGAATCTGAGGTGTGTTTTTCACCTCAATAGTATTGTGCATTTTACGAATACCTAGTGCTTCTAAGGTTCTTTTTTGGCGTTTGGTACTTCCAATTCCGCTCTTTATTTGTGTAACTTTTATCTTCGCCATGAGATTTTAATTAAAGGTCATTATCCATTAAATACTTTGTCAAGGGTAACACCTCTTTGTTCGGCAACAGCTCTGGCATCACGTAATTGTAATAATGCATTTATAGTTGCTTTTACTAAGTTGTGAGGGTTACTAGATCCTTTAGATTTTGCAAGAACATCGGTTACTCCAACACTCTCAAGAACAGCGCGCATTGCTCCACCTGCTTTTACTCCTGTACCATGAGATGCCGGCTTAAGAAAAACATGAGCACCGCCAAACCTAGAAACTTGTTCGTGCGGAATTGTACCTTTATAAATAGGTACTTTTACTAAATTTTTCTTTGCAGCTTCAACTCCTTTTGCAATTGCAGTTGTTACTTCTTTTGCTTTTCCAAGACCGTAACCTACGATACCATCTTCGTTACCAACAACAACAATGGCAGTAAAACCAAAATTACGACCTCCTTTTGTAACTTTTGTTACTCTTTGAATACTAACGAGTTTATCCTTTAATTCTAAATCGCTGGTTTTAACTTTTCTTATATTTGTTGACATAATATGTTTATCTTAAAATTTAAGTCCACCCTCTCTGGCAGCCTCTGCTAATGATTTTACTCTTCCATGATATAAACTACCATTTCTATCAAATACAACTTTGGTAATTCCGTTTTCCAAAGCTTTTTTAGCTGCTAAATTCCCAACTAACTTAGCTTGTTCTATTTTTGCAACATTACCTTTTTCTGTTACTTCTTTATTTTTTGAACATACAGAAAGCAATGTTTTGCCTTCAAGATCATCAATAAACTGAACATATATCTGTTTGTTGCTTCTAAAAACACACATTCTTGGCCTTGATGCAGAACCACTAATATGCTTGCGAATACGCCTTTTTATTCTTAATCTTCTATCTTGCTTTGTTAAAGCCATAACTCTTGTTTTTTAAATACCTTATATACTAGCAGATTTACCAGCTTTTCTACGTAATTGTTCACCGACAAATTTAATACCTTTACCTTTATATGGCTCAGGTGGTCTCAAAGAACGAATTTTTGCAGCCACTTCACCTATTAATTGTTTATCTACACTTGTTAAAGTGATAATAGGATTTTGTCTTCTTTCTTGAACTGCTTCAACCTTTACTTCGTTGGGTATTTGAAAGTGAATATCGTGAGAAAAACCTAAACTAAGTTCTAGAACCTGGCCTTTAGCATCAGCTTTATATCCAACTCCAACTAATTCTTGTTTAAGAGTATATCCTTGAGATACTCCAACAACCATGTTATTTATTAATGAACGATATAAACCATGTAATGATTTATGTCTTTTTTCATCAGATGGTCGTTCTACAATAACCTTATTTTCTTTTACTTCCACTTTGATGTCAGGATCTACTTGTTGCGAAATCTCTCCTTTTGGTCCTTTAACTTTAACCTCGTTTGTTTCGCTAACAGTCACTGTAACGCCGCTGGGTAAATCAATTGGTAATATTCCTATTCGTGACATTTAGAACTCCTCCTTTTTAATGTACATAACATATTACCTCGCCACCAACGTTTAAAGTACGTGCTTCTTTATCGGTAATAACACCTTTCGATGTTGATAAAACAGCAATACCTAAACCGTTAAGTACTCTTGGTATATCGTTAGTATCTACATATTTTCTTAATCCAGGCTTACTCACTCTCTTTATCGAGCGAATAGCTGGTGCTTTTGTTTCAGGGTGATATTTTAAAGCTATCTTAATAGTTCCCTGCTTATCGTCATCTTCGAATTTATACGATAAAATATAACCTTTATCATATAATAACTTAGTTATATCCTTTTTTAAGTTTGAAGCAGGTATTTCTACTACCCTGTGATTTGCCATCACGGCATTTCTTAAACGAGTAAGATAATCTGCTATCGGATCTGTGATCATATCTCTTCTTAATTTAAATTACAATCTACCAACTTGCTTTCTTTACACCAGGTATTAAACCTTTTGATGCCATTTCTCTAAAGGTAATTCTACTAATACCAAACTGTCTCATATAACCTTTTGGTCTTCCAGTGATTAAACATCTGTTATGAAGTCTAATCGGATTAGAGTTCTTTGGCAATCTGCTTAATCCTACATAATCACCTTCTGCTTTAAGCTTTGCTCTTTTTTCAGCATACTTTTCGACCAATTTTTGACGCCTCTTTTCACGGGCTTTCATTGATTCTTTAGCCATAACTATCTAATTCTTTTTAATATTTTTAAATGGAATACCAAATTTGCGTAATAATGCAAATCCTTCTTCGTCAGTTTGGGCTGATGTAACAAAAGTTATTTCTAATCCTAAGATTTTGTTGATCTTATCAAGATCAATCTCAGGGAAAATAATTTGTTCCTGAATACCCATAGTATAATTACCACGTCCATCAAATTTAGAACTTACACCATTGAAGTCACGAATTCGAGGAATAGAAACACTAATTAATCTCTCCAAAAATTCATACATTTTACTTCTACGTAAAGTAACTTTCACTCCAATTGGCATACCTTTTCTTAATTTGAAATTGGATATGTCTTTCTTTGAATATGTCTTAACAGCCTTTTGTCCAGCAATAAGCGTTATTTCTTCCTGAGCAGTTTCAATAAGTTTTTTATCGGCAACTGCCTGACCAACTCCCTGGTTAATGATAATTTTTTCCAGTTTAGGAACTTGCATAACACTTTTATACTTAAATTCCTTTTTTAATACCGGAATAATATCTTTTCTATATTTGGTCTGTAAAGCAGGCGTATATTCCATTACTTGATTTCCTCTCCTGATTTTTTTGAATATCGCACTAATTTATTTTTATCATTTAATTTTCTACCAATCCTTGTTGGATTTCCAGTAGAAGGATCAACCACCATCAAATTCGAAATATGAACTGGGGCTTCCTTTTTAACGATACCACCTTGTGGATTATTAGCATTAGGCTTAGTATGTTTTGAAACCATATTAACGCCCTCAACAATAGCTTTCTCTTTGTCGTAAATTATTTCAAGGACTTTCCCTTGTTGTCCTTTATATTCACCTGCATTTACGTAAACAGTATCGCCTTTCTTAATGTGTAATTTCTTTCGCATGCAGCAATTGTTTTTAATTATAATACTTCTGGAGCTAATGAGATAATTTTCATGTAATTTTCACGTAATTCTCTTGGTATTGGACCAAAAATACGAGTTCCACGAATTTCACCTGCCTCATTTAACAATACAACAGCATTGTTGTCGAAACGAACATAAGAACCATCTGGTCTACGAACTTCTTTTCTAGTTCTAACCACAACAGCACGAGTTACTGTTCCTTTTTTTACTTCTCCTGATGGTAAAGCACTTTTAACAGTAACAACTATTTGATCACCTATAGAAGCATATCTTCTTCCAGTACCTCCAAGTACACGGATACATAATACCTCCTTGGCTCCGCTGTTATCAGCTACTGTTAGTCTACTTTCTTGTTGTATCATGACTATTTAACTCTTTCTATGATTTCTACTAATCTCCAACATTTATTTTTGCTCAAAGGTCTGGTTTCCATAATCCTAACAGTATCCCCTATATTGCAAGTATTCTCTTCATCATGCGCAGTAAATTTACTTCTGCGTTTTATGAATTTACCGTATTTTTCGTGTTTTACTTTTCGTTCTACAGCAATTACAATGGTTTTGTCCATTTTGTTGCTGACAACAACACCAGTACGTTCTTTTCTTAGTTTCCTTGATGTTTCCATTTTAAAAAATTAACTGTTCGAATTTTCGTTTAATTCTCTTTTTCGCAACTCAGTTTTTAATCTTGCAATATTTTTGCGTGTTTCTGTGATCTTCAAAGGATTGTCTAAAGGAGACACAGCATGATTAAGTTTTAGACGAATTAGATGAGTTTTTTCGGTATCGATTCTCTCTACTAACTCCTTTGTTGTCAACTCTCTTATTTCAGAACTTTTCATTTCGCACTAATTTGTTTTTTCAACATAATCACGTCTAACGACGAACTTCACAGGTATAGGTAATTTTTGTGCTGCAAGACGCAATGCTTCCTGAGCAACTTTAAATGGTACACCTTCAGCTTCGATAATAATTTTTCCCGGTTTAATAGGAGCAACAAATCCTTCTGGTGCTCCACGACCTTTACCCATACGAACCTCTGCAGGTTTCTTAGTGATTGGTTTATCCGGAAAAACTCTGATCCAGATTTGCCCTTCACGTTTCATATATCTTGTCACAGCTTGTCGAGCTGCTTCAATTTGTCGTCCAGTCATCCAACACTCTGCAAGTGCTTTGATTCCGAAAGAACCAAAAGCAAGCTGATTCCCTCTTTGGGCATTTCCTTTCATCTTGCCCTTTTGGACTCTTCTGTATTTAGTTTTCTTTGGCTGTAACATTATTCCTAATAATCTTTAAAATTATCGCCTTATTTTCTTTTTCTCTTATGGAAGCCACCTTTACCTGGTTTTTGGCTTCTAGAAGCACCCAAGTTCGGAGATAAATCTCTTTTTCCGAATACTTCACCTTTACAAATCCAAACTTTAATTCCAACTAAACCAACTTTAGTTAAAGCTTCGCTTAGTGTATAATCAATGTCAGCACGGAAAGTGTGTAATGG
Organism: Bacteroidales bacterium; assembly: GCA_030643125.1. Taxonomy (GTDB): domain Bacteria; phylum Bacteroidota; class Bacteroidia; order Bacteroidales; family UBA12077; genus UBA12077. Next base: position 12,139 of record DAOWML010000005.1, on the reverse strand, counting down.
TGTACGTCCTTCTTTATATACTTCTGTACGAGCCATTTCAGCACCACCCAAGCGTCCTGATATTTGAACTTTAATACCCTGTGCACCCATTCTCATTGTTGATGCAATTGTCATTTTTATCGCACGACGGTATGACACTTTGCCCTCTATTTGACGAGCAATTGAGTTACCAACGATAGTAGCATCAAGTTCTGGTCTTTTAATTTCAAATATGTTTATTTGAACTTCTTTTCGGGTTATTTTTTTTAACTCTTCTTTTAACTTATCTACTTCCTGTCCACCTTTACCAATAATAATTCCTGGACGTGCGGTATTTACAGTAACGGTTATTAGTTTCAAAGTTCTTTCAATAACAATCTTAGAAATACTAGCTTTTGCTAATCGAGCTTCAAGATATTTTCTTATTTTATTATCCTCAATCAGTTTGTCAGCGTATTTTCTTCCACCGTACCAATTAGAATCCCAACCTTTAATGATTCCTAATCGATTTGCTATCGGATTTACTTTTTGTCCCATCTATTGTTCTATTTGAGTATCGTTGTTATTTAAATTATCAAGCACTAAAGTCACATGATTTGATCTTTTTCTAATTCGATGTGCCCTTCCTTGTGGTGCTGGTTGAATTCTTTTAAGCATTCTTCCACCATCAACAAAAACTTCTTTCACAATTAACTTACTATCTTCAATTCGAACACCTTCGTTTTTACCTTGCCAGTTAGAAATAGCTGACAATAGCAACTTTTCCATACGATTTGAGGCTTCTTTCGAACTATATTTTAATAAATCAAGAGCTTTATTTACATCCATCCCTCTAACCATATCGGCTACTAACCTCATTTTCCTAGGTGAGGTAGGGCAATTACGTAATACAGCAAAATATTGATTCTTTTTGCTTTCTTTTATCTCGTTCGCTCTTATTCTTTTTCTTGCACCCATTATAGTCTAATATTTTAATGTCATATACTACTGTCGGTTGTTAACCTTTTCTGGCACCGCCATGTCCTCTATAAGTTCTGGTAGGAGCAAATTCACCTAATTTATGTCCAACCATATTTTCAGTAACATAAACCGGAATAAATTTATTTCCGTTGTGAACTGCAATAGTATGCCCAACGAAATCCGGAGATACCATTGATCTTCTTGACCAGGTTTTAATCACAGATTTTTTACCTGATTCATTCATGTCAAGAACTCTCTTCTCTAATTTAAAATCAATAAATGGGCCTTTTTTCAATGATCGACTCATAGTACTCTATATTTATTTCTTACGTTTTTCTACAATATACTTATTAGAAGCTTTTTTCTTAGCTCGTGTTTTATATCCTTTAGCAGGCATACCGTTTCTTGATCTTGGGTGACCTCCCGAAGATCTACCTTCGCCACCACCCATTGGGTGATCAACCGGGTTCATAACAACACCACGAACTCTAGGTCTTCTACCTAACCATCTACTTCTACCAGCCTTACCGGAAACTTCTAAAAAGTGATCCGCATTGGAAACAGTTCCAATTGTTGCACGGCAAGTAACTAATATCATTCTAGATTCACCTGATGGTAATTTAACAATAGCATATTTTCCATCACGTGAAGTTAGCTGAGCATAAGAGCCAGCACTTCTTGCTAAGATTGCTCCTCTTTCTGGTTGTAATTCAATATTATGTATAATTGTTCCTAATGGAATATCTGATAAGAATAATGTATTTCCAATTTCCGGAGCTACATCTTTACCAGACATAATAACCTGATCGACTTTTAATCCGTTAGGAGCGATAATATATCTTTTTTCACCATCTTTATATACAACTAATGCAATACGAGCTGTTCTATTTGGATCATACTCAATACTCTTAACAGTTGCTTCCATTCCATCTTTGTTGCGAAGGAAATCAATAATTCTGTATCTTTTCTTATGACCACCACCTAAGTATCTCATGGTCATTTTTCCATCATTATTCCTTCCACCCGATCTCTTCATAGGAGCCAGCAAAGATTTTTCCGGTGTACTTTTTGTAATTGTATCAAAAGCACCTATAACCTTATGTCTTTGTCCTGGTGTAACAGGTTTTAATTTACGTACTGCCATATCAATTAAATATTGCTATAAAAATCTATTTTTTCACCTTCTGTTAAAGTAACAATTGCCTTTTTAAAAGACTTTGCTCGTCCTTCGATTATACCTGACTTAGTATTACGAGATTTCTTTTTGCCTAAATAGCGCATAGTGTTAACAGATTCAACTGAAACATCATACATTTCTTCAACAGCTTTTTTAATCTGAAGCTTATTCGCCCTTGTATCCACTATAAAACCATACCTGTTTAAGTCTTCACTTTGCATGGTCATTTTTTCGGTCACTATTGGCTTCAATAAAATATCCATCGTATCAATTTTTACTAAATTCTAAACATTTTATGTAATGGCTCAATTGAATTCTCAACAAAGAATACAACCGACGCATTCATTATATCATAAGTAGTTATCTCAGAAACATTTACTACTTTAATATCCCGTAAATTTCTGGATGACAAATATATATTTTTATTTTGTTCAGATAAAACTAAAAGTACTTTTTTATCTGCTACTTCAAGATTATTTCTAAGCTCAACAAACTCTTTTGTTTTTGGAGCCTCAAAATTAAAGTCTTCCAGAATCTTAATATTGCTATCGTTAGCTTTATAAGCTAAAGCTGATTTACGAGCTAGCTGTTTTACTTTTTTATTTAATTTGAAAGAGTAATCTCTTGGTTTCGGGCCAAAAACTCTTCCTCCACCTCTTAAAATAGGCGATTTTATACTACCTGCTCTAGCCGTACCAGTTCCTTTTTGTCTCTTGATCTTTCTTGTGCTACCGGCAATTTCCGATCTTTCTTTTGCTTTATGTGTACCCTGACGTTTATTAGCCATATATTGCTTAACATCAAGATAAATAGCATGATCGTTTGGTTCAATTTTAAAAATTGAATCGTTCAATGTAACCTTTTTACCGGTATCTTTTCCTGTTATATTAACTATAGATAATTCCATTACTTCTGAATAATTAAAACTTCTGAATAATTAAATATGAACCTTTTGCTCCAGGAACAGATCCTTTTACAACTAATAAATTATTCTCTTTAATAACCTTGATAACTTTCAGGTTTATTACTTTAACCTTTTTATTTCCAGTTTGACCAGCCATTCTCATACCTTTAAACACTCTTGAAGGATATGAAGATGCTCCTAAAGAACCTGGAGCACGAAGTCTGTTATGCTGACCATGAGTTTGTCCGCCTACACCATGGAAACCATGACGTTTAACTACACCTTGAAATCCCTTACCTTTACTATAACCAGCCACGTCAACCCACATATCTTCATTAAAGATATCGATAGTTACATCATCACCAAGCTTATACTCCTTAGCGAAATTTTTAAATTCGTGTAAAATCCTTCTAGGTGTTGTACCGGCTTTCTTAAAATGTCCTTTTAAAGGACCGCTGGTATTTTTATCCTTTTTTTCATCAAAAGCCAATTGGTATGCGCTATAACCGTCATTTTCAGGTACTTTAACCTGAGTTACGACGCATGGCCCAGCCTCAATAACAGTGCATGGGATATTTTTCCCCTCGGCACTGAAGATGGAAGTCATTCCGATCTTTTTTCCAATTAATCCTGGCATGTTTTTCCTTTTTAACTTTTATTACACTTTTATTTCTACTTCAACTCCACTAGGTAATTCCAACTTCATTAAAGCATCTATAGTTTTTGGTGTTGAACTATAAATGTCTAATAATCTTTTATAAGAAGAAAGTTGAAACTGTTCTCTCGATTTCTTGTTAACGAAAGGAGAACGTAATACCGTAAACACTCTTTTGTGTGTAGGTAATGGAATTGGTCCACTAACCACAGCTCCGGTGGATTTAACCGTCTTCACAATTTTCTCTGCAGATTTATCTACAAGATTGTGATCGTAAGATTTTAATTTAATTCTAATCTTCTGGCTCATCTTTATCCTAATTAAACAAATTCACTTTTACCTTTTGCTTTCTCAACTATTTCTTTAGCTATTCCTTCAGGAATTTCTTCGTAATGAGAAAATTCCATTGTTGAAGTAGCTCTACCCGAACTTATTGTTCTTAATACAGTTACATATCCAAATTTTTCGGCTAATGGCACCTTTGCTTTAATAACCCTGGCACCACCCTTATTTTCCATTCCTTCAACTTTACCTCTACGTCTGTTAAAGTCAGCTATGATGTCACCCATATATTCTTCAGGTGTAACCACTTCAGCAGACATTATAGGTTCAAGTAATTTAGGTTTTGCTTTGGCACAAGCATTTTTAAATGCCATTTTAGCAGCTATTTCAAATGATAATGAATCTGAGTCAACATCGTGATATGCTCCATCAATCAATGTTACTTTTAAGCTATCAACAGGATAACCTGCTAATACGCCATTATACATTGCTTCTTTAAATCCTTTTTGAACAGCTGGAATATATTCTCGAGGAATATTTCCTCCTTTAATTTTATCAATAAATTGTAATCCTTGGTGGTCTTCATCAACTGGTCCGATCTCAACTTTAATATCAGCAAATTTACCACGACCACCAGATTGCTTTTTAAATACCTCGCGATGTTCAACCGTTGCTGTGATTGACTCCTTGTAAGCAACTTGTGGTGCACCTTGATTACACTCAACTTTAAATTCACGTACTAAACGATCCAATAATATTTCCAAGTGTAATTCGCCCATTCCACTAATTACAGTTTGTCCGGAATCTGTATCAACTTTTACTGAAAATGTAGGATCTTCTTCTGCTAATTTATGAAGGGCAATATTTAATCTATCTAAATCTTTTTGTGTTTTTGGTTCAACTGCAATACCAATTACAGGATCAGGAAAGTCCATAGACTCTAAAGTTATCTGACGTTTTTCGTCACATAATGTATCACCTGTACGTAAATCTTTAAATCCTACTGCAGCACAAATATCACCTGCTTCGATAACATCTTTAGGATTTTGCTTATTGGCATGCATTTGATATAAACGAGATATTCTTTCACGTTTACCTGTTCTTACATTCATAACATAAGAACCTGCTTTGATTTTTCCAGAATATATTCTTAAGAATGCTAATCGACCCACGAATGGATCGGTTGCAATTTTAAATGCTAAAGCTGCCAAAGGCTCATCAGCATCTGGTTTACGTTCAATAGTTTCGTCATTCTTTGGATTGATTCCTGTAATATTTCCAACATCAAGTGGGCTTGGTAAAAATGCTACTATAGAATCTAATAAACGTTGAACACCTTTATTTTTAAATGCTGATCCGCAAAGCACAGGAGTAATTGTCATCTCGATTGTTGCTTTCCGAATTACAGCTATCATTTCTTCTTTAGTAATTGAATCAGGGTCTTCGAAGTATCTTTCTAATAATTCATCATCATGTTCAGCTACTGCTTCAACTAATTTTCCTCTCCACTCTTCAGCTTCATCAACTAATTCAGCAGGGATATCAATCAATTCATAGCGAGTTCCCATTGTCTCATCATCATGCCAAACAACCGCCTTATTTTCAATTAAGTCAATAACCCCAGAAAATAATTCTTCTGATCCAATCGGTATTTGTAATGGAACAGCATTTGCTCCAAGTTTTTCTTTAATTTGGCTTACAACTGAGAAAAAATCAGCACCCGAACGGTCCATTTTATTAACAAATGCCATTCTAGGTACATTATATTTATCAGCCTGACGCCATACAGTTTCAGATTGAGGTTCAACTCCACCTACAGCACAAAATACAGCAATCGCACCATCTAAAACACGTAAAGACCTTTCTACTTCTACAGTAAAGTCAACGTGTCCCGGTGTATCAATAATATTGATTTTATAATCCTGATTCTTATAATTCCAATAAGTGGTAGTAGCCGCAGAAGTAATCGTAATTCCCCTCTCCTGTTCCTGAACCATCCAGTCCATAGTTGCAGCTCCGTCGTGTACCTCTCTAATACGATGTGTAATACCAGTATAAAACAGAATTCTCTCTGTTGTTGTGGTTTTACCGGCATCAATGTGAGCCATGATTCCGATATTCCTGGTATTTTGCAGCGTTTTACTCATTCCTGTTTCTCTAACCTCTTAAGCTCTGTATTATTAAAATCTAAAATGTGCAAAAGCTTTATTAGCTTCAGCCATTCTGTGTGTTTCTTCTTTCTTTTTAAATGCTCCGCCTTCTTCGTTAAAAGCAGCCTGTATTTCATGTGACAATTTTTCAGCCATATTTCTACCACTACGTTGGCGAGCATACTTGATCATATTTCTAATACTGATCGCTGTTTTTCTTTTTGGATTAACTTCCATTGGGACCTGGAATGTAGCACCACCAATTCTTCTACTTTTCACCTCAACCATTGGGGTAATATTTTCTAATGCTTTTTTCCAAATTTCAACTGGAGTTTTCTCACTATCCTTATTTTTTGCAGCTAAAATATCCATTGCATCATAAAATATCTTATATGCAAGATTTTTCTTACCATCAATCATAAAATCATTAACAAACCTTGTAACCAAAGTATCGTTATATTTTGGATCTGGTAAAATTATTCGCTGTTTTGGTTTTGATTTTCTCATTTCTCTCTAAACTCTTTGATTTAGTTTATTTTTTTGGTCTCTTAGTTCCGTATTTTGAACGTCTTTGAGTTCTTCCTTCAACCCCTGAAGTATCTAAAGCACCACGGATTAAGTGATATCTAACACCCGGCAAATCTTTTACTCTACCACCTCTTATTAAAACAATAGAGTGTTCTTGTAAATTATGACCTTCTCCAGGAATGTATGCATTCACTTCTTTACCGTTTGTTAACCTTACCCTCGCAACTTTTCTCATTGCTGAATTAGGTTTCTTAGGTGTTGTAGTATATACACGAGTACATACACCTCTCCTTTGAGGACATGCGTCCAAAGCAGGGGCTTTTTTCTTAACCACAATCTGAGTTCTTCCTTTTCTTACTAACTGCTGTATTGTAGGCATATAAACAACTATTTAAATTATTTTTTATAAAATTCGGTTCGCAAAAGTAATTCTTTTTTTTAAAAATCCACAATAAAAGTTAATTTATTTCGTGCTTTTCAAATTGCTTACAAAATAATTTTACTTCTCAATTATAGAACACCTTTAAAAAATTCAAAAATCATTGATTCTTATTATTTTAACCAACGAAAATTTTAGTCGGAAAATGCCGCAAAAATATATACTTTTTTATAATATCACAAAAGAAAACTTACTTAATTTATTTTTTCACATTATTTAGAAAGATTTTTAATATCCACAAGAAATATATTATTAAGACTCCCTGCTTAATTTTTAATATAATATTATAATATATGCACTTGTGTGTTTATAAAAAATTACTATTTTTGAGGCCCTTTTATCTAACAAATAATAAATGCTTTGTTTGAAGAAATTGTAAGAAATTATATTATTAATTAAATCATTAAATAAATATGAAAACTTATCAAACTGATGAAATTAGGAATATCGCTTTGATTGGTAATGCGGGGTCGGGAAAGACCTCGATTGCAGAAGCTATGCTCTTTGAAGGTGGTGTTATTGATAGGAAAGGAACAGTAAATGGTAAGAATACTGCTTCTGACTATAATGAAATTGAACAAGAGAATTTAAATTCAGTTTTTTCAACTGTTTTATATACAGAATTTAAAGACCATAAAATAAATATTATTGACACCCCTGGTGCAGATGATTTTATTGGTGGAGTAATTTCTTCGTTTTCGGCTGCTGATTTAGCAGTAATGTTAATTAATGCACAACAAGGCGTAGAAGTAGGAACTGAGATACTAAACAGGCATTGCGATAAGTATAATAAACCATTAATGTTGGTTTTTAACAAACTGGATCATGAGAATGCTAATTATGAAAAGGCTATTGAATCTGTAAAAACTACTTTTGGAAGTAAAGCTGTAGTAGTTCAGTATCCTGTTTCAAGTGGTCCTGATTTTAATGCAATTATTGATGTGCTTTTAATGAAAATGTACAAATTTAATGATGCCGGCGAAAGAGAAGTATTAGACATTCCTGCCAATCAGATTGATACTGCAACAGAACTTCATAATACTTTAGTTGAAGCAGCCGCTGAAAATGATGAACCATTAATGGAATTATTCTTTGAAAAAGGATCTCTTGATGAAAATGAGATGCGTAAAGGAATTACTGCCGGATTAATTTCTCGCGGATTATTTCCAATTTTCTGTGTTTCGGCTGAAAAAAATTATGGTATTAAACGATTATTAGAGTTTATTACGAATGTTGCTCCAGCACCAAATATGCTTCCTGCTTCTAAAACTATTGATGAAAAAGAAATAGAATGTAAAGAAGGTGGTAATACTAATATTTTTGTATTTAAAACATCAAATGAATCTCACATTGGTGAAATAAACTATTTTAAAGTTCATTCAGGGCAGGTAACTGAAGGGATAGACTTAAATAACAACACTTCGAATACAAAAGAAAGGCTTTCTCAATTATATGTAGTTGCCGGTAAAAACAGAACAAAAGTTTCAAAACTTGTTGCTGGTGATATTGGTGCTGCAGTAAAATTAAAAAATACAAAAACCAATCATACATTATCAGATGCTAAGGATACTGTTAAATTTCCTAAAATTTCTTTCCTTAACTCAAAATACAGAACAGCCATTAAAGCTGTTAACGAATCTGATGATGAAAAATTAGGAGAAACATTAAACAGATTACACGAAATTGATCCAACAATTGAAATTGAATATTCAAAAGAATTAAAACAAATTATCATTTCCGGTCAAGGAGAATACCATTTAAACAATATTGTTAAATGGCATCTTGATAATATTTATAAAATTGAAGTTGAATTTTTAGCTCCGAAAATTCCTTATAGAGAAACTATTACCAAACTTGCAAGTGCAAGCTATCGTCACAAGAAACAATCAGGAGGTTCCGGGCAATTTGGCGAAGTTCATATGATTATTGAACCTTACAAAGAAAATATGCCAGATCCTACTACTTATAAAGTTAATGGTAAAGACATCAAAGTTTCTGTTAGAAATAAAGAAGAACTTACATTACCATGGGGTGGTAAATTAATATATTATAACTGTATTGTTGGCGGTTCTATTGATGCCAGATTCTTACCTGCAATTTTAAAAGGTATTATGGAGAAAATGGAAGAAGGTCCATTAACAGGATCTTATGCTCGCGATATAAGAGTAGCAGTTTATGATGGTAAAATGCATCCGGTTGATTCAAATGAAATTTCATTTAAACTTGCCGGACGTCATGCATTTAAAACTGCGTTTAAAGAAGCCGGGCCAAAAATCATGGAACCTATTTATGATATTGAAATTTTAGTTCCATCTGACAGAATGGGTGATGTAATGAGTGATTTACAAGGCAGAAGAGCTATGATTGAAGGCATGAATAGCGATAAAGGTTTTGAGAAACTAAATGCTAAGGTACCTTTAGCTGAATTGAATAAATACTCAACGGCTTTAAGCTCATTAAGTGGTGGTAGAGCAACTTATACAATGAAGTTTGCTAAGTACGAACAAGTTCCAATGGATGTTCAAGAAAAACTTATTAAGACATTCGAGCAGGAAGAAGAAGAAGAATAGATATTATAACTATACAAAAACAGAAAAACTTGGTCAAATTGATCAAGTTTTTTTATACCTATTATATATATACTCTTATTAAAAAATTTAACGAAACAGTCTTATTACGCCAAACATGCTACCTCCACTATTAGAACTTGCACCTTGGTCACCTTCTGCTCCTGTGGCTTGAGTGTTTGATATTTTTCCCAGATTTTTATTATTATAATCAACATTATCCCATCCTGTAACCTCTACAACAAAAAAGTAGTTTCCTGCCGAAGCCTCACGGTTACCATCTCTTACCTTGCCTTTCCAACCTTCCCAGTCGCGAACATCACCTTCAAATTCATGAACAACCTGCCCAACCCTGTTAAAAATTGTTATTTTAAATGATCTTATGGACTTATAATCTATTAAAACAAATTCATCATTTATACCATCATTATTTGGAGTAAATACATTCGGGAACTCAATTACAGATGGTTCCACATTAATATTAAAAAATATCGAATCTCTACAGCCATATTCGCTTTCGCTGAATAATCGCATAATATACGTTTTACCCGAATCAGCAACAGTATAATAATATGTATGTTCAGGTTCCAGCAGGAAATCATCTGTTTTTATTGTATCTATATCATTGTTCCATAATGTATCTCCAAAAAACCAGGTATAATTCTGTCCGTTTAATGATTCATTTGCAAACCGTACCAACAAAGGTGCCGGACCTGATAATTCTGTATCACTACTCCCACTATTAGTTTCTTCTGTTTTATAATCAATTGATGTCCATGAAAAATCTGCTTTTGTTTCAATTGCAGTATAATCAATATTGTCCTCAGTCTGACAGCCAAACCTGTCGGTTACCATAACAGAAAATATAGTGTTTTCCGTAGGAAGTTCAGCAGTACTTGTATATGGACCATTATAGCTTCTAAAACCATCGTATTCTGAATTATCGTGAGTCCATTCATAAGAATCAATTTTATTCATTAATATAATCGACTCCGAATTAGTTGTATCATAATAAGAAAATAGAGTTTCAAAACTAATATTGGTTGTATAATATGGATCAGCTTTTATTTGTAATAAATCACAATCGGCAGGGTCTATGATTATAATTTCAACACTTAAACTATCATTTATATAAATCCAGGCAACATATTCTTGTGTAGTATCGGCATTAGTTAAAACTGCTTTATAACCACCTGTTGCTAAATTTGAAATCGCAGAACTTGTTGAGTCTGTATTAATTGTAAAACCGGCAAGAATATCTGTGAAATTATTTGTAGTTTCATTAAACTTATACCATTCAAAATCATAAGCTCCTAAGCCTGTTGAATCATCTGCAATTAAACTACCTCCATTTGCATTATCGGTACAAAAAACAAAAACATAATCACTATCTGAATATTCTGTAGCCTCAAAGAAATCCGCAGGAGCAGAAATCTGGCCAAATCCATTCAAACTAAAAATCAACACAAAAAACAATAATATATATCTCACATTCATCTCAAAAATAATTTCACCTCACATTTATGGAAACTACAATAATAACAATTATCATTCAATAAAATTGTATGGCAAATATGTTTTTTATTATCAATATGAAATATATGAACAAATAATTTTCAGCATATTAATTTAATCTAAATTGTGTATAAATACTTACAGGGTATCTTGGTTTGACAAATAATAGAACATATTTTTACATCTTGAAAAATTTTAGAGTAAAAAATTAGAAAGGATTTTTAACAGTGTACGATTATTTACAAGATTTAAACGAAGCACAAAAGGAAGCAGTTATAAATTATCAGGGAGCTTCGTTGGTTATTGCCGGAGCAGGATCAGGAAAAACGAGGGTTCTAACCTACAGAATTACACATTTACTTGCAAATGGTATTCCCGCACATAAAATACTGTCGTTGACTTTTACTAATAAGGCTGCCGCGGAAATGAAATCGCGTATTGCAAAAATGGTTGGTAATGATGTAGCACGTTTTTTATGGATGGGAACATTCCATTCTATTTTTGCGAGAATCTTGAGAATGGAAGCCGAAAATATTGGTTACACTTCTAATTACACTATTTACGATACTATTGACTCCAGGAATCTTGTAAAAAAAATTATAAAAGAGCTTGGTTTGGATGATAAAACATATAAACCAAACGAAATTTACGGAAGAATTTCCAGTGCCAAAAATAATCTGATAACTGCTAAAGCTTACAGTAGTAATCAACAAATAATTATTCAGGATCAGAAAAGTAAACCACCACGACCACGAATGGCCGAGATTTATATGATATACGCTAATCGATGTAAAAAGGCGGATGCTATGGATTTTGATGATTTATTACTAAACACAAATCTCCTGTTTAGAGATTATCCTGATATTCTTGAAAAATACCAGGACAAATTCAAATATATTCTTGTTGATGAATACCAGGATACAAATTTTGCCCAATATCTTATTATAAATAAGCTAAGTGCAAAAAACAAAAACATTTGTGTT
>DAOWML010000228.1 GCA_030643125.1 Bacteroidales bacterium | reverse complement strand
CGGGTCCTGATTTACCATCATACTGAACTCTGCCACCATCACCTCCATTTGTAAATACACTTAAACTACCAATAGCAGAATCCACATCAAATATAACTGTTCCACCTGCACCACCACCAGCTCCTGAAGCATCTGCAATATAGCTTACAGAGTCACCATTTGCAATTATATCAGACCCATTAGATTTAACAACTTTAGCTATTATAATAACTATGCCTCCTCCATTAGCCCCGGAAGATGCAGATAATCCATCAGTATAAGTACCGGAACCTCCGCCACCACCCATAAAAATTGTTGTATCATTATTTCGCTGCCAAAGGCCAAAACCATCTCTTCCTCCAAGTGTATTCCAATAACCATCATGATTTGTGTTTGTTTCATAAGCTGGTGTTGAACATAAAACAGTATCTTCTTCGCCACCATAACCTCCATTACCATCATTTCCTCCGCCACCACCACCGGAAAATCTGGCATTACCACCACCACCACCATTTGCCCAACGACCTAATCCTTTTCTGTAAGTTGTATCAAATTTTGCAACACCCTCACCTTTAAAACCTGCACTTACCGTATCTGCGAATTCGCTAAAATAATATAATTCATATAAAGCAGAATCTTCAGATGCACAATCTCCATTACTCTCAAACGGAATCGCTCCACGAAATCCTTTTCCGCTAACATTTATATCAGCATTCAAGAAAAGTGTATCACTCACCATTAAGGCTAATACTCCTCCAATGCTACCATCCCAGGTTTCGCATGTAAGTTCACTATCAACATTTGCACTTTTGTATGAAGGAACCCTGATTAATTGCACCAAATCATCCGTATCATAATCATTATTAAGACTTGCTTCAAAAAATACTGTATCCCCTTTAACGTCTTCAACCAAAATTATTTCATACTTCCCTGTTTCTTTAATACCTGAAGAATAAACATTTCCAAAATTATATGATTGAGTTGCTATATCTGTCTTAGGCTCCGTGCCTTTAGCCTGATAAATCATTACAGTATCGTCAGGACTAAATAATGCAGAGGCATTAGCAACTTCGATAGTATCTTTTGTAGGGTAAATTGAATCTACCGCAGCATATGAATTGATTATTCCCGAAATAGAAGTTTGAGAAAAACCCCAGTTCGATAATATGATAAAAAAACTAAAAATTACAGTGAATAAAATCTCCCTTTTCAAAGCCCGAATAATTTAATTTTTCTTATAAAAAGTCCAAGATATAACAAATATATAAATATTTTATAGCAATGTGCTATCTTTTTATTAAATAACAATCAACAGTTCAGTTTACTAAAAAACTGTAATATTATATGCATTAGCGCATATTTTCAAAAAAAAGAAATTGAACTAATAAAAAAATTCCTTGAAACTAACTATCTCCCAAACAGAACTACAGGAGTGTTTCTCTTGTTTCATTTTGACAGTCAAAAATCAAATTTTGTATTTAGATTCCCGCCTGCGCGGGAATAACAACTCGCAGACACCCCGAGACAGAACCTCGGAGAATTCCTTAGATTAAAACAAAAAATTATTCAGATTGTTTATAAACAGGAAAAGTAACAAAGAAAGTCGTTCCTATATCAATTTCCGTTTCGTACCATATTTCACCATCTGCGGTCTCGATAATATTTTTTACTATGGATAATCCAAGTCCCATACCACTTGATTTGGTTGTGAAGTTTGGAATAAACAATTTATCTTTTAAATCATCAGGAATTCCATTTCCGTTATCGCTAATACTAATTTTAACATATTCTTTTATAATCTCAACCCGAATTTTTATTAAAGCATCGCACCCTTTTGGTACTGCTTGTATTCCGTTCTTAATTAAATTACTAAATACTATGAGTAATTGTTCTTTGTCGGCATATACATATAATTCTTCAATTTCATGAAAATCTGTATCGAATTTAACATTTTTGGTGTTCTCAAATAAATTTATAGTATCTGTTAATTTAGCAATAATGTTAACTTCTTCGGCTCTTGCACGTGGCATCTTGGCAAAATTAGAAAATTCAGTAGCTATGTTTGATAAATTATTAATCTGGCTTATTAACGAATTAGAGAATTTTTCTAAACGCTTATCGAAATCAGGAATCTCATCTTTCCAGGCTTTTTGTAAATATTGCACAGAAAGTTTCATTGGTGTCAGAGGATTCTTAATTTCATGTGCAATTTGCTTAGCCATCTCACGCCATGCCGATTCACGCTCCGATTTTGCTAAGATCTCTGCGTTTTCGGTAAGTTCACTAACCATTCTATTGTATTCCTTAATTAAACTTCCTATTTCATCATGACTTGTATAAGCGATTGGTTCGTTTTTCTTTCCCAGGTCAATTGCTCTGAATCGTTCCTGAATCAATTGTAATGGTTTAGTAATATTATTTGAAATAAATATGGCAACGATAACAGAAAGAAGTATTAAAAAGAAATAAATGTTAACAACCGCAACAACGATGGTGTAAATTTCTTTTTTTAGCGCACTTTGCTTTGTAAAATAAGGAAGGTTAAGATATGCTAAAAGTTTATTATCGTCGTTTGTAAAAGGAACATAAGCCGAATAATAACTTAATTCTCCTATCGATTCTTTATGAATATATTTACCGCTTTTATTAATAACCATTTGCCGATAAGCATCAATATTCATCTTATTTCCCATTAATCCTTTTTCAAAGATCTGCGATCTGGATGATGCCAAAAGATTCCCGTTTACATCATATAAATTGATATCAATATAGAAAACATTAGAAAATTTTATTAACAAGTAAGTTAGATAATCATAATAATCTTCATTTAATTCAAACTCACCTCCCAGTTTATGTTCCATTTCAACCAGAACCGATTGGATTTTTTCCCCAATGCCCTCGTAAAGGTTTCTCTCGAATTGATTAATATTATAATATATAGTTCCGAATCCAACAATAATCAACGAAAGTAACAACACACTAATCATCGAAAATTTTATTTTATTCTTAAAATCATAATTAAAGCCTTTAATATTATCGGGGAAACGTAATACAAATAATACCAGAGTATAAAGAATATAATAGAACACAAATATATAAGAGAAGGAAGCCAGTATATCTATAAACCGGAATTTTGTATTACTGATCACAATGCTCGTAGAATCATCGATTTTGTATATTAAATGCTCATAATTCAGATCACTTGTAAAATAAAATTCCTCATCGAATTGCCAGTAATCAGGAAAAGTAAGTTGATACGAAAAATCCCCCGAGCGAGTCATTAGATTTCCATCTTTATATTTTGAATAAGAATAATCGCTCAAAATGGTAGATCCGGTCATCCTGCTATCAAGCAATAACTCGGGATACCCAAGCTCCTGACTAACTAATTTTGAATCGATATAAATAAATAATGAAACTTCATAATCCCAACCTGGTTTTTTATAAATAAACTGCCCAAGATATCTAATTGGCCCACCAAGATTATCAAGAAAATAAAACCTGCTATTTTGTAATTGTGTTCCATCAGTATTGAATAAGTTATCAAAAAACGTATAACAATGAACTATTTCTGTTCTATTTTCCAAATCAAGCGTTAAATCATCATTTGAGTTACATACGGATATATCCAAATCGTATTTTCTAAAATACCCACTAAAATATGTTATTTTTAAGTGTTCAAGAATTACTCCTTCGTTTTGAAAACGCCAGGTTAAAAGGTCTCTTACAATCGTATCCCGTTCTATTTCCTCTTCAATTCCTTCTAATAACATTTCGGCAATTTGATCATGTTCATTTGCAAGATTTAATGCCAAAACTTTTCGAGTATCCTGATCTTTTTGTTCACTGGTTACAGTTATAAAAACAACAGTATATAAAGCAAAAATCAGTAAGACAACTATTATAATAGGATAACTATATGTTTTTTTATAGAGTTGTATATACGACATATACAATATTAGGATGCCATAAAAAACAATCGGGAAAATTTTAAATTGTCCGGAAAATAAATTTATAAGTAAAGCAAGAACGATTAATAAAGGAATAAATAGAATAATAAAATTCTTAATATTCACATTTTCTCTTACAATCTTTAAAATGCGATCAACAAATAAAAACAATGAAGCCAAAAGAAGACCAATAATAATAAACCCGACAAGGCTATATATTGATAAATCAAAAAACTGGTATACATCGAAGGATATACTTGAATGTAAAATTAAACTCTCGAAGAAATAATGAATGCCAACAAAAAGAACAAAAGAAAATGCAATCAATATTGCTACAACAAGATATTTAAAAATATTCTTCCGTGGTAACGTTATCTTAAACTGTGAATAAAAAACAGAGAAGAAAAAAAATACAAATACTGAATGTAAAAGGAGATCTCCCAGGGATGGAACGAATAAAGAAATTGCAAAATGATAAGGCTGAAACAATTCTAATTGCCTGAACACCATAGGAAAGTGATATTCCAACATTAAATATCTAACAAAAACAAGAAATAACGCCAGGATAAGTAAGAAAATATTTTTTGATTTAACACCCTTAATATCAGATACCAGTTTCTTAAGTCCCAAAAACAAAAATATT
>DAOWML010000308.1 GCA_030643125.1 Bacteroidales bacterium | reverse complement strand
TTCATTTTTATTTGGATGTAGTTTATAAAATCTATATAAATCCTGTAAGTATTGTGTAATAATACTTTTAGTTATTGCGAATTGATTTAATAGATTTTCGTCTTTTGCAATTTCCTCCATGCTTTTCATTTCTTCATTAAAGATTTCCATCATCATGGATTTGTGTGATTCCGGGATCATCTGTAAATTCAGACAAAAAGAATATTTATCTGAATTGCACATGTGAAACGATTTCTCAAGTTGCTCAACAAATGCTTGCAAATTGGGTTCTTCTTTTTCGATGATTAAGTCGATATACTCATTTTCTTTATGAAAAGGTGTAAACCAATTACTGATTTTATTGAAAAACGGGAAATGTTTAAGCTTTGAAAATGCACTCATAAATACATCAGAGCCTTCTATTTGCATTTCGGAGAAATTTTGTAATTTGTCGAGTAAGTCAGGTGAGTCTTCAAAAACCTTCTCCCAGTCGGGGTTTTTGTCTTCTAAAAACTTATCAGGAAGGATATTTTCCAAATCAAGATTTTCTTCAATTTTTGGCTGCATTTTCATCATTTCCGGAAGAATCTCTTCTTCCCATCTTTTTGTAATTTTTTCAGTTTCTTTAGATTTGAAAATTTGAATTAGTACCGCTTCAAACTGTTTGTCAATTTCATCAACTTTTGAAAGTTTTAAAATTTGTTTTTCTAATTCAGGATATAGATGAATTCGTTTATCGTATTTGTATAATGCCAGTACAATTCCAATCAATGCACGCTGCCAAACCTGATTTTCGTTTGTGTGGTAAAAATTAAGCAAAGCTGAAAATTTATTAGTGTCAAAAATTCGAAGTAAGCTTAAAGTCAAGGCGCTTACAATCAGACTTTTGTCATGCCATGGAATTTTTTTAGAATAACAAAGTGAATCAATTATTTTATTTTCAATTTCTTTATATGAGTCAGTTAGCCAGAGAAAATTAAAGAGTTCTTTTAGTGCCTCTTGTCTTGACGTAATTTTTGTATCGTCTGTTTTATCTTTTGATAAATCAATATTGTTTTCTTTTAGGATATTATCTAATTCTTTATCAAAAGTTAAATTATTGATTAATGAATATGCCTCGTCTGATTGGTTTTCTAATTCCTTTTCCAGCGACCATTTCATTTTGTAAATTGTAAGACCCGAAGTTTCTGTGAGTAAACATTCCTTAATTTTATCGTTAAGTTCTAATAGTGACCTTTGAACATAGATGTAAATTTTATCACGTTCGGGATCATCAATTCCTGAAAAAGAATGTTTTAGAATATTTGAATAGGTATCTTTAACTTTTTCAATTTGTATCAGATGATATTGTTTTTTTGTATTATTTGCAAAATCAAATAGTTCTTTTATAGCAACTAAAATTTCGTTACTCAATACTAATCCGGAAATATGATGATGCCTCTTTTTGATTTCTTTATAATCCATTTTAACTTTTTTGAAAATATTTACTTTAATCGGTCAAATACTGTTCCCAAATCTTTTTAATGACAATATAGTATGAAATATTGAAAAATGTTGTGCAATTATGTCATAAATCAAGACTTAAATCAAAAATTTGACGATTAAATTTTATCTTTAACATTTAACATTTAGAATTAATATTTTAATCGTTTGAAATGTTATGAGTTATACACTACTTGGTTTTATAATATATTTAGGAATTGTTTTTATTGTTGGTTTTATAACTTACCGGAATAATAAATCGCACAATGATTTTTTTATTGGCGGTCGGAAATTGAATCCATGGGTTGTTGCTTTTTCAGAAAGAGCATCAGGTGAATCGGCGTGGTTGTTGTTAGGTTTGCCTGGAGCAGCAGTAGCGGCTGGTTTTATGGAATCGTGGACAGCTGCTGGTTGTGTGTTGGGCATTATATTTTACTGGTTCGTAATAGCAAAAAGACTAAGAATTGAATCAGAAAGGCTAAATGCGATAACCTTACCTAACTTTTTTGCTGAGAAATTTGGCGAACAAGGCAAAATCATTCGGGTTTTAGCAACATTAATAATAGTTTTCTTTTTTACATTTTATTTGGCAGCTCAGTTTAACGGAGCAGGGAAAGTGCTATTTGTAACGTTTGATATTCCTCATGTGTGGGGAATTATTATTGGAGTAATAGTTATTGTATTTTATACCATGATGGGCGGATTTCTTGCTGTAGCATGGACCGATTTAGTTCAAGGTATTATAATGATTGGTGCTCTTGTAATTTTACCTATTTATGGATTTATCGAGATTGCTGAGCGTGGCGTATCTTTCTCAGGCGCGATAGGTGCTGAGGGTGCAAACTTTAATAGTTTTGTAAATAATAAAACAGGTTGGGCAGCAGCAGCAATTATTATAAGTGGATTAAGCTGGGGACTTGGATACATGGGACAACCTCATTTATTAACACGTTTTATGTCTATTAAAAGTGCCGATAAAATAAAAACTAGCAGAACAATTGCTATTGCCTGGGCTATTCCTGCATTTACCGGAGCCATGCTTATAGGGCTAATTGGTTTAGCATTACACGGTAATGGATATTATGCCGATGTGGAAGAAATAATGCCACATTTAGCAACTACATTATTACCAACGTGGTTAGCAGGGATTTTTATTTCAGGAGCCATTGCTGCTATGATGTCAACAGCTGATAGTCAGTTATTGGTTATTACATCATCGGTTATTGAAGATTTTTATCATAAAACATTAGGAAAAGATGTAACAGAAAAACGACTATTATATTTAAGTCGAATAATAACAATTGTAGTTGGAGCAATTGGTTTTATAATAGCTATTTCTTCAGAGAATTTGATATACGAGTTAGTATCCTATGCCTGGGCAGGATTAGGTTCTTCGTTTGGACCTGCATTATTATTGATTCTGTTCTGGAAAAAAATTACAAGTCAAGGTGTAATAGCAGGAATGTTAACAGGTTCAATTTCAACCGTTATTTGGAGTAATATTGATATGCTGGAAAATATTGTGTCCGTTAGATTTGTTTCATTTGTTTTGGCTATTTCGGCTATTTATATAGTTAGTAAGATAACTTATAAGGATTAGTTAGGCATAATTGTTATTTTAACCATGAGAAACATTCTATTAATATTGACATCTGTA
Organism: Bacteroidales bacterium; assembly: GCA_030643125.1. GTDB lineage: Bacteria > Bacteroidota > Bacteroidia > Bacteroidales > UBA12077 > UBA12077. The sequence goes on along the minus strand of DAOWML010000308.1, from coordinate 80 downwards.
GCGCTTTGTACAAATATTTTCGCACAAACAAATGAGAGTGTAGAAAATTCTTCAAAAGAGAAAATTAAATTCATTGAACC
>DAOWML010000007.1 GCA_030643125.1 Bacteroidales bacterium | reverse complement strand
TATGTTAATGTAAACTTATTGAATTGTTGGAAAAAACCAACGTTATGACAAAATATGCAATTTAATGGTGGAAAAAGCCAACAAGAAGCTGTGTGATATTTGAAATGCTCTTAATTATTTATATATTTGTTGGAAAATACCAACAATAAACGTGTAAATAAGTATTAATGATGGAAAAAGGCAACAGTAACTGGACAGCAATGGGAGATAATGCCATTATTGGTATTATTGGCGAATTTATAAAACAAAAACGTTTACAGGAAAATAAATCACAAGCAGATTTAGCCAAAGAAGCCGGATTAAACCGTTCGACATTGGTACAGATCGAAAATGGAGAATCTATCAGGCTTACTTCGCTTATTCAAATCTTACGAGTACTTAATCAGCTTCATATTTTAGATGTTTTTACCTTTGAAGATAAAATAAGCCCTATTGAATATGCTCGCTTAAAAGAAAAAAAGAAATTGAGAGCAAGTAAAAAAAGTACGGAACCCAATTCAAATAACGATATAGAATGGTAGATTATGCTTATATAAAAATATGGGATACACTTGTGGGGGCTGTAACCTGGGATAGTGACAGAAAATTAGCATATTTTCAGTACGATAAAAAATTTATTGATAAAAAATGGGATCTTTCTCCACTAAAAATGCCGATACGCAATGGTGATCGTATTTACAGTTTTCCTGAGCTTTTACCATCAAAAGATAGCGTTGAAGATACATTTAACGGATTGCCCGGACTATTATCTGATTCTTTACCCGATAAGTATGGAAATCTTTTAATTGACAAATGGTTGGCACAAAATGGACGTGCTCCTGACAGTATGAATCCTATAGAGAAATTATGTTTTATCGGTAATCGAGGAATGGGAGCTTTGGAGTTTGAGCCTAGCCAAATAAAATCAGGTAAATATACATTTTCAATAGAAGTAAAAAGCTTAGTTGAAATTGCTCAAAAAATGCTTTCGGATCGAGAACATTTTGAAACCAATTTAAGTTCAGTCGAGCAAAAAGCTATGGAAGAAATTTTAAAGGTTGGAACTTCTGCAGGTGGAGCTCGCCCAAAAGCTGTAATTGCTTTTAACGAAAAAACTAAAGAAGTAAGATCGGGGCAGACCCAAGCGCCAAAAGGCTTTTCGCATTGGTTGTTAAAACTCGATGGTGTAAGTGATGCTCAGTTTGGCGAAAGCTATGGTTGGGGGCGTGTCGAATATGCATATCACTTAATGGCAAAAGAGTGTGGTATTGACATGATGGAATGCAACTTGCTCGAAGAAAATGGTAGAGCTCACTTTATGACCAAGCGTTTTGATCGGGAAGGAAACCAAACAAAGCATCATATTCAAACTTTATGTGGTATTAACCATTTCGACTACAATAATGTGTTTGCTTATAGTTACGAGCAGGTATTTCAAACCATGCGTATGCTAAAACTAACATATCCCGAAGCAGAACAAATGTTTCGAAGAATGGTATTTAATGTTCTGGCAACCAATTGCGATGATCATACAAAGAATTTCGCATTTCGGCTTAAAAAAGATGGAAAGTGGGAATTAGCCCCAGCGTATGATGTTTGTTATTCGTATGACGCGACTAATGTATGGGTAAATCAGCAAACTTTAAGTGTGAATGGTAAGCACAAGGATATTGATAAGGGAGATTTATTGAAAATAGCAAAGGCTAATAATATCAGGAAAGGCGAAAAAATAATTAATGAAATTAATACTGTTGTTAAAAACTGGAGTGATTTTGCAACGAAAGTTAAAGTGAGCGATTTTCGACATAAAGATATAAAGTCAAATTTACATGTTCTCGATATATGAGATTAATTAGTTTCATTGCATAAGATGAAATTTGCCGATGAATAATTGTAATAAAGTTATCCTTAATTCAATCTGTTAAGCCACTTATTCAGCCAGATTAAAGGGTTCAGTCAAGACTGTTCTGTGTTGCGCCTGCGGTGTATATTTGGTGTTTTTTGTTTTTGCAAGACAAAAATAACAATAAAAAAGCCCTTGAAAATCAAGGGCTTAAGTGTAAAAAAGCGGTCTGGACGAGACTCGAACTCGCGACCTCCTGCGTGACAGGCAGGCATTCTAACCAACTGAACTACCAAACCGTATTTGTAATAAGAACTTTCTAATTTTAAGGCTTGTATTCTAACCATCCCGATAGCTATCGGGAGAACTACCAAACCGTTTGCTTAATTGCGTTGCAAAAATAGTTTATATTTTTAATTCACCAAAAGTTTTTATGAAATTTTTTAGAAAAATTTAGTTCTATTATTCGCTTGTTTCGAAATTCTCAAAAATACTGAAATTTACACCTCCATATTTTCTTAATTCTACGAATTCTGCATGTTTGTTAAAGCTTGTTTTATCGCCATGCTCAACAATTAACCAGCCTCCTTTATTTAATATTTGGTGTTTAAAAATGAAATCCGGAATTGATTCTATTTCTTTTAAATCGTAAGGTGGATCAGCAAAAACAATATCAAATTTATCTCTGCACGATTTTACATATATAAAAGCGTCAGATTTTATAGCTTTTACCTGGCTTAACCCCAATTCGCAAATTGTCTTTTTTATAAAAGCATTATGCTTAAAATAACTTTCTACTGAAACAACCGAAATGCATCCTCTGGATGCAAATTCGTATGATATGCTTCCTGTACCTGAAAAAAGATCAAGAACAGAAAGTTCAGAAAAATCAAAATTATTATTTAAAATGTTAAAAAGATTTTCTTTGGCAAAATCTGTCGTTGGTCTTGCCTTAAAATTCCTGGGAGGATTTATACGCCTTCCCTTATATTTCCCACTAACTATTCGCAAAGGTGTAAGTTAAATAAATTAGTAAATGATTGCGGTGGAAGCTGATTAAATGTATAGCTATACGAAAAATCCTCAGATAGCTTATCAAATTTAATGTGGCTTATAAACCCTTTTAATTTTGAGTATATAGATTCTTTCTTGTCAATAAATCCACTTAATATTAACTCGGTATTTTCTGTATTTAAATTGAACTGATCAAAAACATACATGATAAAATAGATCATATCTGATTCAGTTTTATACACAAAATTGTTATAAAGCAACAATTTCCCGTTTTCTGTTATACTCAGATCGATAAATTCATCATTTACATTAACAAACACTTTTTTTGACTCAGAATGATATTTAAACAATGTATGCTCAATAAAAGGAATTTGCTGGTTATAGAAGTTTAAATTCGGAAACTTTTTAATGAAAATATTAGCTATTTGATTTGGAACAACAAAAATACTGTAAGCATCAACATACTTAAGTTTTTTATAATGAATCTCATCTAAATCGTCTAATTTCTGATTAAATTCGAAATACTTTTTTAGATTTTCTTTCTTAAAAAAACTATTAGGAATAAGTGTATTTTTATTAGTTAACCAAATTAATTTAGTTGATTTAAATGTGTGATTTAGAAGATCATTTTTTTCAATATATTCTTCAATAGTATTTAAAAAAATATCGAAAATTAAATCCGTTTCAAAGTTTTGATGCGATAAGGCTATGTATTTATTTCTTACAGGATCGAGAATACAAAAAGAAAGTCCATTCAGGCTAACCTGAATGGACAAATAATATGATTTAGTTATATTAATATCTAATGTTTCATCAACAAAAGCAAAATCTTGCATATTTATGATATTCTATTCCCAGTTTCCGGCATTATTATTTGGCTCAACAATATCACCAACTTTTACTCCGGGGAAGTTATTTTGATTCTTCATCCTTTCGTTTAAGTTAATAACCAATTGCCTGTCCATACTATGTAAAAGGATATTATTTAAAACCTTAGCTTCAAATACGTTTACATTTAATTTAGAGACAGTCAGGTTAGCTGTAGCCATTTCAAATAAATCGTTTTCAGTAAAAGGAACTTTACATAATTTATCTGCATTAAAGTTTTCAGGGAACAATGTATCCTTAATTGCTATTCTTATTGTATCTCTTATAATTAAACCTTCTTGCACTGCAATTGCTTCTGTCCAGCCTTGAGCTAAAAGTTCATCTGAAATACTTCCTTCTGCTCTAACAAGTTTCATCGAATCATTTTTAATAAAGTCAATTAAAGTATCGAAGCTGGCAGTAAATTTTCCATACTCGTCTTTATATGCAGTCTGAGCTGTTCTAATATCTTTTAGTTGTTGGATAGTAGCAGCATATCTTTTATCTTTTTCCTTATTGAAACGAATTGGAGTTTGGATACTTTCCCAAATAAAGTATGCTAAAACAATTGCAATTCCTAATGCGATTTGAATTAGTTTTTTCATTTTGCTTGATTTAATTTTATATGTTTGTTTGCAAATTTATAAGAAAAAATTAAATTTTAAATTTAAATTGCGGATTATTTACATAAAATGTTAAAGGATCACATAAAAAAAATAATTCTTGATAAATTAAAACATAAACCAACCCAGGATCAAGACAAGTTGATTAGTGGTTTATCGGAATTTATTATGGATGATGATTCAAAATCATTATTCCTGATAAAAGGTTACGCAGGCACAGGTAAAACAACTATTATAAGTGCATTGGTTAATGCTTTTAAAACATTAAAAATTAAATCAGTACTATTGGCTCCCACCGGAAGAGCTGCTAAAGTACTATCGGCATATTCCAATAAAACAGCATATACAATTCATAAAAAAATATATCGACAAAAATCATCGAAAGATGGATTTGGAATATTTTCTTTAGATAATAATCTGCATTCTAATACTTTTTTTATTATTGATGAAGCCTCAATGATTTCAAATACTTCAGGAGATAGTTCATTTTTTGGTTCCGGCAGACTGCTTGATGATTTAATTAAATACGTGTATAATGATAAAAGGTGTAAGCTGATTTTAATTGGAGATACTGCACAATTGCCACCGGTAGGAATTGATATTAGTCCTGCTTTGAATTCTGATCAATTAAAATTATTCGGTTTAACAGTGTTCGAATATAATTTGAAAGAAGTTGTCAGGCAACATGAAGATTCAGGTGTTTTATTAAATGCAACCAATATTCGAAACTTAATTTCCAGCGAAAATTTTACATTTCCGAAATTTGAATTAGATGATATTACTGATATACAAAAAATCTCAGGTGCTGATTTAATTGAAACCATATCTGATTCGTATGATAAATATGGTTATGAAGATACCATGATTATTACCAGATCGAATAAAAGAGCGAATCAATACAATAAAGGAATCAGGAGTCAGATATTGTGGCGCGAAGAGGAAATTGCTGTTGGTGATTTCCTGATGGTGGTAAAAAATAATTACTACTGGATTGATGAAAATGAAAAAACCTGTTTGCCGACAGGCAAGATCGATTTTATTGCCAACGGCGATATTGCTGAGATTATTAAAATTAGTAAATACGAGGAACGTTATGGATTTAGGTTTGTTGATGTTACACTTCGCTTTATTGATTATGTCGATTTGGAAATCGAATGCAAGGTTATATTAGATACTTTAGATATTAACACTGCTGCTTTATCAAGCGAGGATAATAAACAACTTTTTTACAATGTTCTGGAAGATTACCAGCATGAAAAGACAAAAAAAAGGAAATACGAAGGAGTTAGAAATGATAAGTATTTTAACGCTTTGCAGGTAAAGTTTTCTTATGCTGTAACTTGTCATAAAGCACAGGGAGGACAATGGAAAAATGTATTTATCGATCATGGATATATTACCGAAGATATGATGGATAAAGAATACTTACGTTGGCTTTATACAGCATTTACACGCCCAATAGAGAATTTATATCTGGTAAATTTCGATAAACGATTTTTCAAACCTGAAGATTAATTACACAATAGCAGATTTTTCCGTACAGGTATCCAATTCCATCTGAATGGTTATATGGTCTATCCCAAATCCTTTATGTAAAGTATTTTCCAATTCAATTCTGATCTTATCAATATTTTTTATCGGGAGGTTCTTGTTAACATCGGCATGGCATTGAAAATGAATGATATTATCGGATAATCGCCATGAATGAATATGGTGTATATCCTTAATGTCAGGATGTTTTTCCAATTCTGTTTTAATTTCTTTTAAATCTAATCCCACAGGACTTGCCTGCATTAATATTTCAATGGTTTCCTTTAAAATGCTCCAGGTAGCTTTAATTATAACTATACCTATTATAACGGTTAATAAAGGATCGATCCAATAAATATTCCAGAAATAAATTAATATAGAACCAAATATAACTCCGACAGACGATAAAGTATCACCGATTAAATGCAAGTATGCAGCTTTAATATTTAAGTTGTGAGTCGAATCTTTATGAAGTAATAAAACGGAAATTAAATTGCCAAGTAAACCAATGGTGGCAACAATAAACATGATTTTGCCTTTAATTGGTTCGGGATTTATAAATCGTGTATAAGCTTCGTAAAACAGGTAAGCCGAAATTACAATTAAAACTACGGCATTAAACAGTGCAGCCAGAATTTCTATGCGTTTATATCCAAAAGTATTTTTAGCCGTGGAATCTTTTTTACCAATGAGCATTGCAATATAGCTTATTACAATAGCCATGGTATCGCTTAAATTATGAACAGCATCGGAAATTAAGGCAAGGCTGTTAGAAAGAATTCCTCCTATAAATTCGGCAATAGTAATTGTAGCATTCAGAAAAACACTTATTAATAAGTTTGTTTTGTTTGGTTCGTTATGGTGATGAACATGCGACATACTAATATTTTAGTATAGAACAGGAAATTGACAAAAAAGTTTAATTTTTGAAGATGTACAACTTAAAACCTGACTGCTGTTTTAACTGCCTCTGGCATGTCAGGCAGGCTCAAAACCCGAAACTCAATTTTTTTATTCACCAATAATCTTAATCAATATTCGTTTACGTCTTTTTCCATCGAATTCACCATAAAATATTTGCTCCCAGGGACCAAAATCCAATTTCCCGTTTGTTATTGCGACAACAACTTCACGGCCCATTACTGTACGTTTCAAATGTGCATCAGCATTATCTTCGGCGTAATTATGTTTATATTGTGAGTATGGTTTTTCCGGTGCCAGGCCTTCCAGCCATTTTTCAAAATCTTCCAATAAACCCGTTTCATCATCATTAATAAAAATACTCGAAGTAATATGCATTGCATTTACCAAAACTAAGCCTTCTTTAATTCCGCTTTTTGCCAGTTCTTGTTCAACAACAGGGGTTATATTTATATATTCTCTTCTGCGCGATGTATTAAACCAGAGTTCTTTTCTATGTGATTTCATAACAATTTAGTTCAAAGTTCAAAGTTCAAAGTTTCAGGTTCAAAGTTTCAAGGTTAATTTTGTTGTTTGAGTTTCTCATTAAAATCAAATATCCAATCAACTGTATTAGGTGTCTCTGTCCATAGTTTAAAATTATCCAATAAATAGTGTGATGCTTCGCTTTCTTCACCGGGGCTATAATAATCAAATACTTCATTTGTCGGTTTTTCTTCACCGGTCATAAAAGCAATTATATGTTTGTTTTGATTATATGCCTTCCTTAATGCCTTATCAGCTCTGTTTGATTTTCCTTTGGTTATAAATAAGAATAATGCGTAATTATATAACCAGAATGCAGTATGCTCGTCTTTATATTTTAGATATAGTTTTTCGAATTCATTATATTGTTCCATGTGTATCAGCAAACCAGATAAAATATATCTTATTCCCTGGTTATCATTTGGGTTCAATTCTAACAATTTCTGATAAATTTTAACGGCTTCAATATTTTTCCCTTTTACTTCTAAACAATTTGCCAATCCTGATTTTGCTGTCATGTATGGTCTTGTTTCATGCATTGCCCAAAAATGACCTTTGTTTTCTTTAAAAAACTGCCTCCCTAATTGCTTTTCTCCTAAATCTATTGATTTTTTAAAAAGCTCATAAGCTTTATCTATATTGTCTGCATTTTCAGCAAGATAATTATATGCTCTAATGTTTTCGATGTTTAACTCAAGAGCTTGTTTAGCAAGTTTAATACCCTTTTTAGAATCACTATCGTAGGCTTGGTACATTAAATCATTGGATTTCTCTTTATTTGATTTTCTGCCTTTTTTTGATGGAATTATTTCATCAATTGTCTTACCAGTTACATGATTATTGAGAAATTTATTAAGTTCTTCTATACTCTCAAAATTTTGTTTTTCGATATAATCAAACAGTTTCTTATTTGCAAGCTGCATCATATCACGATTCATTGGCTTTTCGTGATGTATAGTTTTTTTCTTAGTCATAAATTTTTTATATTATTTATTCGTGGAATCAAGGTAATAAACCAATAAACTAATTTATTCCTAATGATTTTATGATATCATCAATTTTGTCATCCAGTAATTTGTTCACTTTTTCAAAATCTTCTCTTTTTTCAAGTTTACCATGTACTCCAAAATAGAATTTAATTTTAGGCTCGGTACCTGATGGCCTTATGGATATTTTTGATCCATCTTTTAAAATAAACTGAAGAACATTAGATTTTGGAAGATTTATCTCGTATCGTAAATGGCTTAATTGGTCAAATGTTTTTTGTTTATCGAAATCATGAATTAACATAACATTTGAATTATTGATTGTTTGTGGAGGTTTGTTTCTAAAGTTATCCATCATCTTTTGAATTTCCTCGGCACCCGATTTTCCTTTTTTAACAATAGAAATTAGTTTTTCTTTATAAAAACCAAATTCAACATAAATATCAATTAGCTCCTGGTAAAGTGTTTTGCCATTATTTTTGGCCCAGGCAGCAGTTTCTGCAAGCAAGGCACACGACATTACGGCATCTTTATCTCTCACAAACTCTCCTGCTAAATAACCATAGCTCTCTTCGCCACCACCAATAAATTTCTTTTTACCTTCTTTTTGCTTTATTATGTCGGCAATGTATTTAAATCCGGTTAAAACATCATAACATTCCACATTGTACTTATCAGCAATATCCTTTAATAACTCGCTGGTTACAATTGTTTTAACAATATATTCTTTGCCCTTAAGTTTTCCTTTATCTTTCCATTGACTTATAAGATAATTAATTAATAATGCAGCTGCCTGATTTCCATTTAAAAGAATAAACTCGTTATTATTATTTTTTACTGCAATTCCAACACGGTCGCCATCAGGGTCGGTTGCCATAACAATATCAGCATCTATTTCTTTTGCTTTTTTTAAAGCCAATTCAAGTGCTGCTGGTTCTTCAGGATTAGGAGATTTTACGGTTGGGAAATTTCCATCCGGGATTTTCTGTTCTTCAACAACAGTAATATTCTCAAATCCATAAACTTGTAATATTTTGGGGACCAGCTCAACACCAGTTCCATGAATAGGAGTATAAACAATCTTTAAATCTTTTTGTTTTTTTATGACTTTCGGATTTAACGAAAGCTTTGACAATTCATTAATGTATTTTTTATCAATTTTCTCTCCAATTATTTCAACATTTTTTAGGCTGTCGTCAAATTGAATATTACTAACATTTGTAATTTTTTGAACTTCGGTGATGATGTTCTTGTCATGTGGGCTTATAATCTGTCCACCATCTTCCCAATAAACTTTATAACCATTATATTCTTTAGGATTGTGAGATGCTGTGACAACTACACCGCTTTGGCAATTAAAGTGCCTTATTGCAAATGATAATTCAGGAGTAGGACGGAGGTTTTCGAATAAATATACTTTTATTCCGTTGGCAGAAAATACACTTGCCGTTTTTTCAGCAAATAACCTGCTATTATTTCTTGAATCGTAAGCAATAGCAACTTTAATACTTTTTTTGTTTGCAAATTGCTGTTTTAAATAATTACTTAATCCCTGTGTTGCCATTCCAACCGTATAAATATTCATGCGGTTTGTTCCAATTCCCATTATTCCCCGCAAACCACCGGTGCCAAATTCTAAATCCTTGTAAAATGATTCGATTAATTCCGGTTCGTTATTTTGAATTAAGTTCTCAATATCTTTTTTCGATTCTGAATCTATATTTGATTCTAACCAGGTTTTTGCTTTAGATTGAACTAAATTTAGTAATTTTTTATCTGCCATATAATTTTATTTTTAACCTGATTGCCGTTTTAATTGTCTCTGGCATGTCAGGCAAGTTGGAATTTATAAAGTTAAGAAAATGATTTATGGAAAACGAATTGCAATTATAATATATTATAGCTATGATTTATATTAAAACTATACTAATAAAGACTTGTAGAACTTTTTAGCAACAATTTTGTTCATTAGGCCATAATCTTTTACAATGAATTACAACATTCCAGTATTCCAATATTCCATTGTTTTTCTTGAGTTAGAATAAAACTTATTTTACCACATTAGTTTGTATCAAAGCCATTATAATAATTTACAATGCTTTAAAGAATTTGTTCAAACTATCTTGCCAATGTGGAATATTTATACTGTAAGTAGATTTTATTTTGTTTTTATTTAGCACGCTGTAAAAAGGTCTTGTAACAGTAGTGGGATAATCTTTCGATTCTATAGGATTTATATTGCATTTTGAGTTAGCTTTATTTGCAATGATTTTTGCAAAATCGTACCAACTGCAAACTCCTTCATTTGAAAAATGATATATGCCCGGTGAAAATATATTTTCTGTAATAGATTGTTTAATGATTTGTAATATTGAATTTGCAAGGTCATAGGCATAAGTGGGAGTTCCCACTTGATCGAAGACTACATTCAATGATTCTCGTTCTTTGCAAAGTTTATGAATGCTTTTTGCAAAGTTTTTTCCATAACTTGAATAAAGCCATGATGTTCTTATAACAATTGTGTTTTCAGATTCCAATGCATATTTTTCACCATCAAGCTTTGAGCTTCCATACACCGATTGAGGATTGGTTTGCATATCTTCAGTGTACGGTATATGGCTGTTACCATCAAAAACATAATCAGTTGAGATATGAATAAATTTGGTGTTTTTATCTTTTATAGATTCAACGATATTCTTTACGCATGTTGCATTAACATTATATGCTTTTTCTTTTTCTTTTTCAGCCAAATCTACATTTGTATATGCAGCACAATTAATCACGTAATCAAAAGAATGATCTTGAAAAAACTTTTTCAGGATTACTGAATTTGAAATATCCAGGGTATCAATATCTGTAAAAATATAATTTACAGGTTTATTAAACTTAAAAGTCTCATTTTTGTAAATACTTTTTAATTCGCTTCCTAATTGACCATTGGCCCCTGTAACAAGAATGTTAATCATAAATCAAAATTAATATTTAAAATTTTTTTCAGATTCAGTAAATGTTGGTAAAACTTTATCTTTTGATGATACTATTGCTTTTTCAATATCAATTTTCCAATTAATATTTAAATCAGTATCATTAAAATTAATTCCTCGCTCTGATTCCGGCGTATAAAACTGAGCAGTTTTATAAAATACAACAGATGTCTCGCTTAAAACAGAGAATCCATGAGCGAAACCTTTTGGGATAAAAAACTGTTGTTTATTTTCACATGATAATTCAATGCTGAAATGCTTACCGTAAGTTGGTGATTTTTCTCTTATATCGACTACAACATCCAAAATTTTTCCTTGCAAAACTCTTATCAATTTTGACTGTGCATATGGTTCAAGTTGATAATGTAATCCTCGGATTGTACCAAAAACAGATTTAGATTGGTTGTCTTGTATAAATTCGATATCGCCTAATATATCCAATTTATTTTTATTATAACTTTCGAAAAAATATCCTCGTGAATCTTCAAATATTTTTGGTTTAATTATTAATAATCCGGGGAATTCGGTTTTAATTATCTCCATTTTTATAACTCGTTAGCTATTTTTATTAAATATTGACCGTATTGATTTTTATTTAATTCCTCACCAAGTTTAATCAATTGCTTTTTACTTATAAATCCTTTTTTATAAGCTATTTCTTCTATACAAGCAATTTTTAGTCCTTGCCGTTGTTCAATTGTTGCAACATAATTTGAGGCTTGTAGAAGACTATCGTGAGTTCCCGTATCTAACCATGCAAAACCTCTTCCAAGAAGTTCTACACTTAATTTGGTGTCATTTAAATATAGTTTGTTTAAGTCTGTAATCTCAAGCTCGCCACGTTTGCTGGGTTTCAACCCTTTCGCTTTTTGTATTACATCATTAGAGTAAAAGTACAATCCGGTAACAGCATAGTTAGATTTGGGTTTTTCCGGTTTTTCTTCTAAACTTAAAACCTTTTCGTTACCATCAAATTCTACTACACCATATCTTTCAGGATCGTTTACATAATAACCAAAAACAATGGCTCCGTCTTTAAGTTCTGCAGCATTTGTCAGAATTTTAGTAAATCCGTAACCATAGAAAATATTGTCACCCAGAACCAGGCAAACATTATCATTTCCAATAAATTCTTCTCCAATTATAAATGCTTGTGCAAGTCCGTCAGGTGATGGCTGAATTTCGTAGGACAAATTAAGTCCAAGTTGTTTTCCATCACCAAGCAAATCCTCATACAAATGGATATCTTTTGGAGTCGAGATAATTAATATTTCTCTGATGCCTGAAAGCATTAAAACAGATAATGGATAATAGATCATAGGTTTATCATATATTGGAATAATCTGCTTTGAAATGCTTTTAGTAATAGGATAAAGTCGGGTGCCAGCTCCTCCGGCTAATATTATACCTTTCATTATAATGATTTAATTTTAAATTATATTTTATTATTTAAATGCTTTTTTATATATCAGGTAAAAATAAGAAAAAGCTGATGTAATAAAACACCAGCTTTAACAAATTATTATAAAATTAAACTGGTTCTATATAGAAATTAATTCAATAATCTGAATTTCAGTATGTAGCATTTTTTGATAATTAAGGAATATTGAAAAAATGAAATGTTGGATAGATTTTTTTTAAAAACCAGTTTGCGGTAAGTAAAAATCCATCAATCCATTAATCCATCATTCCAATTATAATACTTATTGTAATTATCCTTAAATTGCTTTCTTTAAATCGAACTCAGGTTAAATAATAATTTTATCGTCCAATTCCGTAATATGTCCAGCCCCATTTTTTCATATCTTTAGGTTCATAAATGTTACGTCCGTCAAAAACAAGTTTGTTTTTCATAAGGGCTTCCATTTCTTTCCATTTTGGAACTCTGAATTCCGACCATTCAGTAATCAGTAATAGAGCATCCGTATCTTTTATCGCTTCATAAGGATTGCTGGCATATTCAATTTTATTGCCAATAATACGTTTACATTCTTTCATTGCTACAGGGTCATAACTTACTACTGTAGCTCCGGCTTCAACTAATTTATCTATAATTACCAATGCCGGAGCTTCGCGCATATCATCCGTGTTTGGTTTAAATGATAATCCCCAAAGTGCAATACGCTTACCTTTTAAATCACCATTAAAATGCTTATTTACTTTGTTGAATAAAACCAATTTCTGACGGTCATTAACATCCTCAACAGCTTTTAAAACTTCCAGTGAATGCTTGTTTTGATCCGATGTTTTAATTAATGCTTTAACATCTTTAGGAAAACATGATCCACCATAACCTGCACCTGCGTATATGAATTGGTATCCAATTCTTGTATCACTACCAATACCACGACGAACTGATGTAATATCTGCTCCGACTATTTCACAAAGATTTGCAATATCGTTCATAAAACTGATTTTGGTGGCAAGCATTGCATTAGCAGCATATTTGGTCATTTCAGCCGAAGGAATATCCATGAAAACAATACGATTGTTTTTCATGATAAATGGTTTGTAAAGTCGGTTCATCACTTCTCTGGCTTGTTCCGAATCTGTTCCAATAACAATTCTATCAGGTTTTAGAAAATCATTAATAGCATCGCCTTCTTTAAGAAACTCCGGGTTTGAGGCAACATCGAATGGAATATTAACACCTCGCTTGTCAAGCTCTACCTGAATAGCAGTCCTAACTTTTTTAGCAGTTCCAATAGGTACAGTACTTTTTGTTAATATAACAAGATATTTTGTCATGTGCTGACCAATCTCACTAGCTACTGAAATTACATATTGCAAATCGGCGCTTCCGTCTTCGTCAGGAGGAGTACCTACTGCAATAAATATTGCTTCAGTACCTTCAAGACTTTCTTTTAAACTTGTAGTAAAGAAAAGCCTGTTCATTTCAACATTGCGTTGAACCATAGGCTCCAGTCCCGGCTCGAAAATAGGTATAATTCCTTTATTTAAATTATCTATTTTTTCTTTGTCTACATCAACACAAGTAACCATAACACCTGTTTCAGCAAAACATGTACCGGAAACTAAACCTACATATCCGGTACCAACCATCGATATTTTCATATTTTATATGATTTTATTTGTTATTTCAGATTTGTTTCAAAAAAGTTTACGAACTTACTAAGAATTATCTTTATACTAAATTTTTTTGACATTTTTTAATATGCTTTTTAATACTTTATTGATTAAATAAATGCTGTTTAATACAAAATATTATAACTTTATAAATAATAATTTAGTATCGAATGAAAAAGAAAATATTAATTATTGATGATGATATAATTTATCGAAAGATAATACAAAAATTATTGTGCCATCAGTATAATTTGATGCTAACGGAAAATTCATTAGAGGCGATTGATTTTATTGAGAAAGGAAATATTCCTGACCTTGTTATAGCAGACTTAAATTTGCCAGGTATAGCCGGAGTAGAATTTATAAGCATGATAAAACATAAATTAAATAATCGTAAAGTCCCAATAATTATTATTTCTGGAATGGATGACGAAAATTTAAGAAATGAATTATACCAAAAAGGAATTTCAGAGTTCTTAACAAAACCTATAGATAGAATTAAATTGAAAAAAATAATTAATGACCTAATTTAGCTTTAAATATATATTATTTGACAAATAAATGCAAGTATTTGTCACAATATAGATTACTAATTTGATTACTATATGGTTTTTTTAGTATCTTTATTTTTAAATAATTAAATAAAAATTCTATTTTTGCACACTGATTTACTATATAAATATAATGTCTAACTTACTAAAAATTAATTAAATTACTTAAATGACTGAAAAAGAAGTGAATAAATCTGTTGAGCAAAACGAGAATGTTGAGCAGAAGGAAAATGTGAAAGTTGATAAGCCTGCAAAAGTTGAAGAAACTGAAAAGGTAGAAGAAACTGAAAAGGTAGAAGAAACTGCAAAGGTAGAAGGAAAACCTGCCCGTCCGGCAGGCGGGGCAGATAAAAAGCCTGCTCGTACGACAGGCGAGAAAGAAAAATCTGTTGTAGAATTTGCTACTCCTGGTGATGAATTTGATTGGGATAACATTACAAATGAGCAAGAAATTATTCAAACTGAAGAAAGAGAAAAGTTTGAGAAAATGTATGATGAAACTCTTTCAACAATTACTGAAAATGAAGTAATTGACGGAACAGTTGTTTCTATGAGCAAACGTGAAGTTGTAATTAATATTGGTTACAAATCTGAAGGTATTGTTAGTTTAAATGAATTTCGCTACAATCAGGAATTAAAACCTGGTGATAAAGTGGAAGTTTATGTAGAAAGTCAGGAAGACAAAGATGGCCAGCTAGTACTTTCTCATAAAAAAGCAAGAGCATTACGTTCTTGGGATCGTGTAAATGAAGCTCTTGAAAAAGATGAAATTATTAAAGGTTTTATTAAATGTCGTACTAAAGGTGGTATGATCGTTGACGTATTTGGCATCGAAGCATTTTTGCCTGGTTCGCAAATTGATGTTAAACCAATTCGTGATTACGATGTTTATGTTGAGAAAACTATGGAATTCAAGGTTGTTAAGATTAATCATGAATTTAAAAATGTTGTTGTTTCTCACAAAGCTCTTATCGAAGAGGAATTAGAACAACAAAAGAAAGAAATTATTGCTAAATTAGAAAAAGGTCAGGTTCTGGAAGGAACTGTTAAAAATATAACTTCTTATGGTGTATTTATCGATCTTGGTGGTGTTGATGGATTAATCCACATTACGGATTTATCTTGGGGCCGTGTAAATCATCCGGAAGAAATGGTTCAATTAGATCAAAAATTAAATGTTGTAATTCTTGATTTTGATGATGAAAAGAAACGTATTGCTCTTGGTTTAAAACAATTAACTCCACATCCGTGGGATTCACTTGATAAGAAAATTAAAGTTGGCGATACTGTTAAAGGAAGAGTTGTTGTTTTAGCTGATTATGGAGCATTTGTTGAAATTCAATCTGGTGTTGAGGGACTAATTCACGTTTCTGAAATGTCATGGTCGCAACATTTAAGAAGTGCACAAGAATTTTTACAAGTTAACGACAATATTGAAGCACAAATTCTTACTCTTGATAGAGAAGAAAGAAAAATGTCTTTAGGTATTAAACAACTTAAGACTGATCCGTGGAGTAATGTAGACGAGAAATATACTGTTGGAACTAAGCATTCTGCTACAGCACGTAACTTTACTAACTTTGGTATATTTGTTGAAATAGAAGAGGGTGTTGATGGTTTAATTCATATTTCAGATCTTTCTTGGACTAAGAAAATTAAGCATCCTGCTGAATTTACTTCCATTGGGGAAAGTATTGAAGTAGTTGTTTTAGAGGTTGATAAAGAAAACCGTAGATTAAGCTTAGGACACAAGCAATTAGAAGAAAATCCTTGGGATGTATTCGAAACAGTATTTACCGTAGGTTCAATTCACGAAGGTACTGTTATTGACGTATTTGATAAAGGAGCTGTAATTGCTTTACCATATGGTGTTGAGGGATTTGTTACTCCAAAACATTTTGTTAAGGAAGACGGGAGTTCAGCTAAAGTTGATGAAAAATTAGATTTTAAAGTAATAGAATTTTCTAAATCATCTAAGAAAATAATATTATCTCATAGTAGAGTTTTCGAAGATGAGAAAAGAGGGGAAGTGGCAGCAGAAAGAAAGCAAAAGGCTGCTTCTAGTAAAAAAGCTGTAAAGAAAGTTAAAACTAATTTAGAAAAAACTACTTTAGGAGATATTACTGAGCTTGCATCGCTTAAGAATGAGATGGAACAAATGCAGAAGAAAGAAATAGCTGACAAGAAAGCTGAAATGGATGCTAAGGAAGAAGCTAAGAAGGAAGAAAAGAAAAAAGAAGTAAAGAAAGCTAAACCTGCAGCAAAACCAAAAGCTAAGAAAGAACCTGCTGGGGAAGATAAAGTAGAAGAGAAGAAGGAAGCTAAGAAAGCTAAACCTGCAGCAAAACCAAAAGCTAAGAAAAAGGAAGATAAAGCAGTAGATAAGAAGGAAACTAAGAAACCTGCCAGCTTGTCTGCCGATAAGGTAGATCCGGCAGGCGAGGAGGAAAAACCTAAGGTTGACAAGAAAAGTGATAAGAAAGCTTCTAAATAGTTCTTTATTTTAATTAAAAACTAATTACAATGGAATTTAAGATTGAAAAACTGGAAAAGTACACTTTAATTCAAGTAATGGAAGAAAAACTTGACACAAATGTTGCACCAAGTTTGAAATCCGAATTAGTTTTAATCTCTGGTAAGGGAGAAAAGAATATTATACTTGATTTAAGTAATTGCAGATATTGTGATTCATCAGGTCTAAGTGCTATTCTTGTTGCTAATCGTCTTTGTAAAAATGCTAATGGAACATTTGTTTTAACAGGTTTAAACGATGCTGTTGACAGATTAATCACCATATCGCAGTTGGATACAGTTTTGAATATTGCATATTCAACCGAAGAAGCTGTCGATATTGTTAGTACCGAAGAAGAAGGTCGCAAAAATAATGGTAAATAAACCGAATTTTTAATTTGACTTTTGAATTAACAATATTAGGAAGCAGTTCAGCTGTTCCAACTTCGAAAAGAAACTTAACCGCTCATGTGCTTAATGTACATGAGCGGTTTTTTTTAGTTGATTGTGGCGAAGGAACGCAAATTCAAATCAGGAAAAATAAAATACGCTTTGGAAAGATTGATCATATTTTTATAAGTCATTTACATGGAGATCACATTTTTGGCTTGTTTGGATTAATTTCAACATTTAATCTACTTAATCGTGATAAAGATTTGCATATATATGCTCATACTGAATTAGAAAGTATTTTAAGTAGGCACCTAGAGTATTTTGAAAGATCCATATCATTCAAAATAATATATCATCATTTAAATCCTAAACTTAGTGAGTTAATTTTTGAAGATAATAAAGTTAAAGTTGAAACAATACCCTTAAAACATCGAATTCCTACATGTGGATTTAAGTTTACTGAAAAACCGCATTTGAGAAACCTGAAAAAAAATGTTGTTCAGGATTACAAAATTCCGATAAGTAAAATTCAAGACATTAAGGAAGGTGGAGATTTTATTATTAGTAATGGTGATGTTGTTCCGAGTGATAAATTAACTTTACCTCCATATAAAAGTCGTTCATATGCTTATTGTACTGATACAGCATATAGTGAGAAGATAATACCAATAATTGAAAATGTTGATTTACTATTTCATGAAGCAACTTTTGCTAAAAACATGAAACGCCAGGCAAAATTAACTTATCACTCAACATCCGAAGATGCAGCGAAAATTGCAAAGAAAGCTATTGTAGGGAAATTAATTGTAGGTCATTTTTCAGCAAGGTACAAAGATGTAAGCCAAATTATCAGTGAGGCCAGGGACTTATTCCCAAATACATATTCTGCTGAAGATGGTGAAAAGCATATAGTAGAATTAACGAGAGAAGATTAAATATTGTATTTTTGAATTTTCTAATATTAATTACACCATAAAACCATAAAAATGAAAAAAATATTAATGTTTTTAACAATTTCTGTTTTTGCAATTAATGCATTTGCACAGAAGAAGGATAAAACTGTTTTTGAAGAATACAAAGCAGGATTTTATCAAAACTTTATTTTGAAGGATGTTTCTGAAGTTAAAGAAAAACTAAATCCTGAGAAAAAGGAAAAAAAGTTTATGATGGATCATACAGGCTTGGATTTGCCAAATAAAATTAATTTATACAAAAGAGAATGGGCTAATCCGGTAATATCTCAAGGAAATGCAGGGTCATGCTGGGCATATTCAACCATTTCAATGTACGAATCAGAAGTAAAACGTCTTCAAAATAAAGAAGTTAAATTATCGGAAATTTATATTGTTTACTGGGAATATGTTGAGAAAGCAAGAGGATTTGTTCAGAATAGAGGAAATTCGTTGTTTGAACAGGGGTCTGAGGGCAATGCTGTA
>DAOWML010000039.1 GCA_030643125.1 Bacteroidales bacterium | reverse complement strand
GGAGTGATAAAACCAACTGAGCCAGAATATAAACCTCGCTTAGATCTTTCATATTGTTCTATTAATTGCATAGCTCGTATCTTTGGTGCACCGGTCATGGAGCCCATTGGGAATGATTTTTTTATTATTTCTATAATATCAGTATCATTTTCAACTTCGGAAACAACGGTTGATATCATTTGATGCACCTGACTAAAACTGTATATCCCGTATAGTTCTTCAACTTTAACAGATCCCTTTTTTGCTGTGTGTGACAAATCATTTCTTACTAAATCTACAATCATTATATTCTCGGCTCTTTCTTTAGGGTCATTAAAAAGTTTTTCTTTTAAATAAGAATCTTCTTTTTCATTCAATCCTCTTTTTATAGTTCCTTTTATGGGTTGTGAAATAACCTTATTTTTTATTTTTTTTATGAATCTTTCAGGACTTGCCGATAATAAATAATTGTTTTCCAATTTGTAATAACACGAAAATGGAGTAGGAGATATATTCTGTAATTTCACATATGTATTGACAGGATCAATAGCTGTTTTACCATAGAATTCCTGACAAAAGTTAATTTCGTAAATATCGCCACGTTGAATATGATTTTTAAGTTTTTGTACGGTTTCAATATATTCGTCTTTATTAAGCCTTTGTTTTAATTGCACTGAAGGTGTTTTGTGATCTATATCTGTTAAGTTTATAGATTCAATTTTTTGAATAATGCTGTATATCTCTTTTTCTGAGTACTGATTCTCATAATACAAAAATGAAACTGTCGAATCTTTTGATAAAATAACTATTTCAGGTGAAAAAAAGTGGATGGCAGGAAAATTTAGTTTGTCAATATTTTTCGATTCTAAATTTTCAAGTTCGTTTTTTAAATCGTAGGTGAAAAATCCAAAAAGCCAGTCTTTGGTTTCAGCTTTTAATTTGATGAGATCTTTAAAATCTGCTGAATCATTACTAATAATTTCTTTTATAGAACCTATCCCTGCAAGATAATCATATTCATAATATGTGTGTTCAGAATTATTTTGATTAAAACTATTGCTATCAAGGAAAGCAAACCTCTTGAATTTACTGCCATATATTAAAACTTTCTTTTTAAATAAATCAACATCATTAACTTTTGTTACGAATTCTTTTCTCATAATACAAAAATAGGTAAAGGAAATTATTTAATTAAAATATGAAGGGTGTTATTTAAATAGTTAATCTATATTTTATACCAATATTAATTGTCATGAAACACCAAAGAATTATTTCCTTAATTTTAGTTTGTTTTTGTTTTAGTATTTCCACTATATCACAGGATAAACAAGATACTGTTACTCCAGAACAAGTTATAAGTTCTTCGATTTTAGAGGTTGATTTTAATCGGATAAATTCATTTAATCTTGAAAATCTGGAATTGCAGGCGTATATACTATTTCTTAAAAATGATTTTGAAAAAGCAGCAAAGTATTATTTGAATATTATTGAGCATAATATTGATGATGCCAACTCTCTTTATCAATTAGCATATTGTTACGCAATGATGAAAAATCCTGAGTATGCAAGCAATTTTTTAATAATGGCAATTAATGCCGGATACAATAATTTTTCTAAAATTAAGGATGAAGAATGTTTTAAAGTATTGGCAAATAATACAGGTTTTAAAAATACTCTATATGAAGTATTGAATTATGGTAAAGACTTGGGAGAAACGGTTTATGTGGATGCAAATGTTTTGATAAAATGTAGAGTTATTGTTCCTGAAAATTACAACCCGAATAAAAGCTATTCATTGTTAATTGGCTTACATGGTTTTGGCGGGAATGCTGAAGATTTTTGTATTATAAATAGTTACATAGAATCAGACGATTTTATTTATGTTGTACCTGAAGCTCCTTATTTAAAAGATGATATTGGGAATAGAAAATATCAATATTCGTGGGATTTTCGAGGATACAAAAAAGAATTATGGGAGAAAAGTGATCCTGCAGTAATGAGGTATATTATTAATGTTGTGGATCAAATGAATAGAAAATACAATATTGATAAAAATTATTTATTGGGTTTTTCTCAGGGAGCTGCATATGCTTATGCAACTGGAATAAAAAACTCAGATAAAATAGATGCTGTAATTGCTTTTGGGGGGAGATTACCAGATCCGGAAATATATCCCTGGTTTATTTCAAATGAGGATTTAATAAATGGAAAAGATCTTAAAATATTTATAGCTCATGGCACCAATGATTCTGCAATAAGTTATAAAAAATCGAATGAGGCAAGAAAAAAACTATCAAAACTAAATTATGATGTAGAGTTATTGCTTTTTGAAGGAGGACATATTGTTAATAAAGAAGCTTTTAATGAAGCTTTAAATTGGATTGATAGCTCTTTTCATAAATAAAAACATCCCTGTGAAGAGATGTTTTTATAAGAATTCTATTATTTGATTATTTACTTAAATAATCTGCTATTCCTTCTTGAGTTGGTTTTAATGCTTTGTCACCCTTTTTCCAGTTTGCAGGACAAACTTCTCCGTTTTCTTCATAATATTGCAATGCGTCAATCATTCGCAAAGCTTCATCGGTACTTCTTCCTAATGGCATGTCGTTTACAACCTGATGGCGAACAACTCCTTCTTTGTCAATCAAGAACAAACCTCTATATGCCATAGGAGTTCCATGAAAAATACTTTCTCCTGTTTCAGAATAGTCGTAACTACCGGCAAGTACATCATAGTTTTCCGATATAGTTTTTGAAAGATCGGCAACAAGCGGATATTTCACGCCTTTTATACCTCCGTCTTTTAATTCTGTTTGTAACCATTTCCAATGCGAAAAAGCTGAATCAACAGAACAACCAATAACTGCAACATTTCTTTCTTCAAATTCCTGTAGCCTTTCTTGAAATGCAAGAATTTCGGTCGGGCAAACAAAAGTAAAATCGGCCGGATAAAAATAAAATAACACATATTTTTTGCCCAAATATTGTTCTAATGAAAAATCTTCAACTATTTGGTTTCCTTTAATAACAGCACTTGTTTTAAACAAAGGTGCTTTTTTCCCTACTAATACAGACATAAATAAAAATTTAAATGGTTTTTAAATTAATTGTTTGTTACATTATAAAAGTAACCAGGCAAGTGGTTGCTTTGTTCATCAATAAGCATTTATAATCATTATAAATTAATATTTATCGTATTCTATGATATAAGGAGCAGTAGGTTCAAAATTTATTGGTTTATGGTAGTTTTCGCCGGAAATTAGTAAATAAAAATGTTCTGAATCATTAGGAACAGTGGGGTAATAGGCAAATTTTATTTGCATGGTTTTAAAAACTAAGTTTTCGTTTCTTATCTTTATTCCTAATCCAATTCCTGAATATAATTTATTACTAAAAATTGATTTGTTTTCAGGACCGATTAATCCAATATCGCCAAATCCGAAAAACAAAAACCTAAAATTATATATGAATAAATTTGAAAACGCAATAAGTTCGGAATGAAATGAGATTTTTTGAATCCCAAATAAATAATCGCTTGATAAACCCCAAATATCTTCAGTAGTTAAATACACTTTTTCATCACTAAAACGATTAATGCCTCTTGTATAGTTTACGCTTAAAAATTCGCGTAGTTTTAATCGATTAAAATAGTGTAAGTTGCTAATAGCTTGTCCGGTAAAAGTAATAACGCCTTGCTCGAGTTGATCATCATAATATAAACCACCAAATTCGCCATGAAAATTTAAGTAACCTATTTTGGGATAATAAATACCTCGTGATAGTCTTAAGCCCAAATATGGTCTTTTATAAAATTCATCTTTTTCAAATCCTATATTAAATTGAACTAAACATCCAATAGGAATATCTTCGGTTTTACCAAAACCATATATTAAATTTGATTTGTAATATTTTTGTCGTGAAAATGCAATACTTGCTAGTACCATTTGATTGTCGTGATATCGGAAGTTGTATCTTTCACTTATCTCAGGACCCTTATAAAATGTATTATTTATATATCTTGCTCCAATTATAAGCCTTGTTCTGTTTTGATATTGTAAATTGCTCGTTTTTAATAAAAATGAACGACCAAACCATATATCTTGGGTAGCATAATTTAATCTTACATTTAGTAATGTTGTATCTATCTTTTTTATGTCATTTAACGAAGATGTTTGATAAAGCCTAATCCCTCCTGCCCATTTAGTGTTATATGAAAAAAAAGTTCGGTTTAATGTAATTCCAAACTTTTCTGTTTCAAATGCTTTTAAATATTGAATTCTTGATTTTACAAATGAGCCTCCTATATTATTTATATTGTAATTAAATTCAAATCCTGTTGGTGGTATTTCATTTGCATTTAAATAAAGACGACCATTCAATTTATGACCTAATCCGGCAAGATTATTTTCATATAATTCTATTACACCAGATTCTAAATTAAACAAATCAACATAAAAACCTGCTGAATAAACATCTTTTGTTATTATAAGTACATCGACATAATCAGGTGACTCGGGGATTTCTGCAATTTGAATTGATGCGTCTTTTATATAATTCAACTGTCGAATTAATCTCTCATTATCAACTAATAAAATTGGATTGATAGTATCTCCCGGGTTGAAGAGAAGGTTGTTTCTAATAATAAATTCACGAGTTTTAATATGTGTATTATTCCCAAATTTGTTTATCCAACTGGTAGCTGTTGTTGTTGTGTCTTTGAAATCAGGTCCAAATACGTCAAGTTTTACAATTTCTATATTTCTGATTTTTTTACCAGAATATAATCTGTAATATTCTTCATTTCTTAAATCTTCAATACCTGTAAATTTCCCTGATGTAGGTTGGTTTATTAATAAAAGATCGAGAGCAGTTTTTGTTATTTTATTTTTTGAGGCTTTAGTTATTAACGAATCGTAAAATTGATCATATTTTATTTGATTATTTATAAATAAACTGTCGTTGTGAAATGAGTCCTGACTATTCCATTCAATGGTATCATTTATGTGATTTCTATTTCCTTGACTTAATAATGTTAATGGAATTATTATTAAATAAAATAAAAAATAATATTTAATATTCTTAAGATTCATTTACTGTTATTAGAAAAAAAGGTTCAATATGTGATTATTGAACCTTTTTATATATAAAATATTGTTTTAGTTTAATCCAAGCATTTCTTTTCCCTGCTTAAATCTAATATCTCTTGGTATACCGGCTGCATTAATTCTGTCTAAATCTTTTTGTAAGATTTCTTTGATTTTACCATCGGCTTCAACCCAGGCTTTAGCTTCTTCGTAATTTCCATCTCCCTGAATGATTAGGATTTTTTGAGCTAACTCATCCATGGCTGCTTTCATTTTCTCGAAATCAACCTTATATGTTCCGGTGGCTTCATCTCTTGTAAAGGCACCCTTTTCCTGGAAAAAATAAAAACGCATCATATTAGCTTTTCCATGCGAACTTGCAATACCAAAACGTGCCGAACGGAAAATACCAGCCATAAATGTTACAAAATTATCCATTATTTCGCCATTTGATAATTCGCCCATTTCGTATAACTTAGTTACAACATAAAGTCCTAATATATCAGCTTTGCCTTCTTCAATTGATGTGTAATAATTTTGCAAAGCTTCGCGTACAGTTTGGTTACCATCAATAGTTCTTCCCATTCCTAAACCATGACCTACCTCGTGAAACATTGTATTTTCGAAGAAAGCATCAAATTTCACATGTTTTCTTTGTCCTTCGTCAATTAATAAATCAGAAATTGGAACTAATATTTTGTCAAATTTAGCTCGCATTGAATTTTTCAATTGAAGTTTACGGCTTCCTTTGTCTAATCTGACTTGTTCGTCGTTTGGTAGGTTAATAGCAATGGTTTTACTTCCTGCATTACAATCACCAGCGTAATAAACAGCATCATAAGCTCCTAAATCTGAATCGCTTCCGGGAGTTTCACTTTTGTATTCATCAGGTACCGGTAAATCTTTTTGGAACTGAGGAAGCAAAGCTGCAAATTTTTCCAGTTTTTTACTCCATTCCTTATCTTTAATTAAAATGAAAGATTCATGAGCAGCTTTATATCCGTATAATGCATCTTCGTAATTTTCGATCGGACCAACAACAAAATCAATATCATTTGTTTTCATTTCCATCCATGCAACATCACTTTCGTAATAATCATCAGTTTGTAATGCTTTTACTCTGAGTTCCAGATATTTTTTAAATCCTTCATCTTCTGCTAACTCAGCTGCTTTTTTAATTAATTCAACAGCTTTGTCTGTTTCTTCTTTAAATGCTTCATGATATGGAATTGTGTAAAGCGATCCATCCTCGTTTCTTCGAATTAATGTGTATAAGCTTGTTTTGTCTTCTGCTTCAAAGGCTTCAAATTCTTCCTTAGTCATATCAGCTGGGTAGAAATTTGCTCCTGCAGGTTTTGGGATGCTATCAAAGAAAGCTTTGTTATTATTTAACCTTTCCCATGGCCCAAAATTGATTTTTGCAAATTCTTTTACAGCAGGATCTGTAATGCGATTTAACAACTCTTCTTTGTTTCCATACGCTTCTTTCCAGAAAATATCTTCCATTAATTTAGCAGCTTCAAATAAATATACAAGCATTTCTTTTTGATTTTCAGATAAGTGGCTTATATCAGAAGTTAATTCTACTTCAATAAACTCATTTACTTTTTTCTGAATTTCATTTTCTGTTTCCATGGTTTTTGTTTGATTTCCACAACCTGCAATAATTAAAATTGCAAAAATTGATAAAATAAGTGCTGAAATTTTTCGCTTCATAATATTTAAATTTTAATTTTTTATATAGTAAAATTTTTAAAGTTGCAAGATAGAATAATGCAATTATATTTCATAATTAATTGAATGTATAAATATGAAAACCAAAGTGATTTAATTTAATAGAGCAAAGTAGAATTAAGCTATGTTCAATTTTAATTTATTGGTTAGAAAGGGAATAAAAGACTATGAGAATATCCTAATCTTTTATAAAGTGGTCATTTTAATATTTTTTCGGCAAAAGCTTTTATATTGGCATAATTAATATTTGATACACTCTGTTCTACATTGGCAACTTTTTTAACTATTGCTTTTTCCAGGAAATTCATTTTATCAAAATCGAATTCGCCACCAAAAAGACCATGTGCTACTGCTTTATTTCTGATTATTTCAGGGAAAGCGTTTTGAAATTGCTCTAGTGCTTTTTCTCCTTCGTACATGCAGCATAAGAAAAGACCTAATTTCTTTTTTGATAAGGTATCAAGATTTTTATCAATGAAACTTTTAACCTTTTTATTAAGCATTCCGGCATGAATTGACCCACCAATAATTACGGTCTCGTATTCAGTTATATTTATATTGCGTTCTGTTTCAAGATTAACTACGGTTGCATTAGTTTCCATTTCATTAGCTAATGTATGAGCACATTTATCGGTACAGCCATGTTTTGTTGTATAAATTATCACCGTTTTCATAAGAATAGTTTCTTGATTTAAAGACGATAAATATAACAGAATTTTCGTTAAATCTAAATTTGGTATTGAGATTAATTAAGATCAAATTTAAGCAATTCAGTCCAAAGTGTTATGCGAAGTTTATTTTGTTGTTCATCTGAATCGTCATCTAAGGGTAAACCAACAAATTTATTCCCAAAAATAGATAATGATGAATCAAACTTATATCCTTTTGTAGGGAATTCACCAACAAAGGTAACACCTTTGCCTTCTAAGGCTTCAAATATAATTCCAATTGAATCGGCAAAAGAATCCGGATAAATTGAAGAATCACCAGTTCCGAAAATTGCAATTTTTTTCCCTTTTAAGTTGGCAAATTTCAATATATCATATAGAAATCTTTCAAAGTCAGCTTGTAATATTCCTTTACCCCATGTTGATGAACCAAGAATGATATTATCATACATTTCAACATCATTAATTTTTACATATTTTACATCATAAATATCCACTAGCATAGGTTCTATATTTGCTTTTATATTTTCTGCTATAGTTTTTGTATTTCCGGTACTGGATCCGTAGAATATTCCAATTGGTTTCATTAAATAATAATAATTTATTAACAGTATTAGTTATTTGTTAAACTAATAACAAAATATAGTAAAGGTTGTTTAAACAGAATAGTTTATTGTTGAATTTTAGATACTTTATTGTTTAAAGTTAGTGGTTTAGTTTTTTTTCTAAGTCGCATGTTTAGTGCTTCAACAAACAAAGAAAAGAATACAGCAAAGTAAATATATCCTTTTGGCACATGTAAATCGATAGCTTCCAGAATCAACATAAAACCAATAAGAATTAAGAAAGACAATGCTAACATTTGAAGTGTTGGGTGATTATTAATAAACCTGCTTATTGCACCTGCAGCAACCATCATAATTCCCATAGCAATAATAACAGCTATAATCATAATAATTAAATGTTCTGTCATTCCAATGGCTGTGAGAATTGAATCAAATGAAAAGATCATATCAAGTACAATAATTTGCAATATAATACCCAGAATTCCATGCTCTTTTTTTATAGGTGTACTTTCATTATCGCCTTCAATTTTATGATGTATCTCGGATGTGCTTTTTGCAAGAAGAAAAATACCACCTAATCCTAAAATTAAATCACGACCGCTAATTTCAAATGTTAACAAGGTGAATAATGGTTTCGTAAAACCTATAATCCATGTAATACATATTAAAAGGGCAATTCTAAATAGCAAGGCAGCTGCTAATCCAATGGTTCTTGCACTGGGTTGTTGGTGTTCAGGTAATTTATTTGTGACTATAGAAATAAAAATGATATTGTCGATACCTAAAACGATTTCAAGAAATGTTAAAGTTGCCAGTGCAACCCATGCCTCAAATGATAAAAATATTTCCATTATATTTTAAACTCTAAAAATGATTATCAAATATAATCAACATTTATGTTTATTGAATTAATTATAATAAAAAAAGGATGAGTTTCATAACGAAACATCATCCAAATAGTAAACAGGATATATATAATTTTGAAATTGGTAGTATTAATAGATTCTGTTTAAAACATTTCCCCAGGAGTTTCTTTTACCAATTTTGAATTTTAAATTTTTTCCTCCTTTTAATATAATATTTAAACCATTTGGAAAAATTTTCATTGTATTAAAATAAAGAATCTCCTGAATTTGGTTAGGTAAAATTTCTAAATCATAATGAGAGTAATTATCTTCTTTTGTTTTAAAATATACTCGTTGATTAGTCAGGATTAATTTTCCATCAACACTCTTTTCATTAGCAAAATAATTTGAATCACCGGCTTTTAATACTAACTCGTTTGCTTTTAAATCTACTACCATAACTTTTGATTATTAATAATTTGAATTTATTTTATCATATACTATGCCATTGTGCTTATGTGTCTGTAAATCAATAATAATGTTTTAAAATTTGGTTTTTAGATATTACTAAATTGTTCGATTATGAAACAATGTGTGTACGATTTCAAACAAGCTTAATGCATTTTAAAGACGATCGAGTTTTTAAAATGATGCAAAAAAGCCTGAAGTTTTTTAATATTTCAGGCTTGAATGTGGTAAGTTGTTGTTATTTAGTAATTAAGAAACATCATCAGAATTAAATTTAAATCCTAATCGTTTACCCGTTTTCATTCTTGAGTATTCCATTTTTTCGTTAAGTTGAGCAACAGAAGCAATTTTAACGTTATCATAAGGTGGAACCAACAGGTCAAAATCAATAGCATAAATAATTGTTTTAAGAATCATATCTTTAAGTATTTCTTTATTCAATACAGATTTCCCAAAATTATTATATAAGTATTCTTGCTGTCTTTTACCTTCAACAAAAAAATGTTTTTCTAAATTCACGAATAGTCTTGTTATAAGGTAACCTAAATCTTCTAATCTGTTATATTTAAATGAATCAGCAAGAAAGTTGTAAACATTAATTATTCCACAAAAGCTATATAATGAATTATTTTTTACATAACTGAGTTTCCAAACATTATGTTCTCTATCGAATTCAAAAATATTTGAGTGCATACTAAAAATAAGAATATCACCAGCTACTTTGAGTTCTGCCTCGAATTGACCTTTTTTACGAAATTCGAATCTAACACGAGGATCTTTTACTTGTAGTTTAGAATTAAATTCAGATGCAATTTCTTGTAAAATTTCTTTAAGCAAAGTAAAAACTTCTAAAGTTTGATCGTAAACTTTTTGTTTTACAAGCGACTTCATTTCCAGAGCCGTAAGTATTTGATCTTTTTTATCTTTTTCTGTCATAATTTAATTTGAATTAGAAATCTACCTTCTTTGATGATGATTATGTTTTTTATTTGTTATACATGATAAAAATTAATGGAATACTGTCTGCCTGCTTGCAAAGGCAGGGATTATTGGATAATAGTTCCAAGTTTCAAATTTTAAGTTTCAATTTATATTTTTATCATTTTACCAATAAAATATTTAACGATTCATCAATTTTTCCAATTTTCCATTAATCCTTGATTAATATGCTTTTGCAAATAAAACTCGTTTTTTAGAAGGTTTGCCAGTATATATACACTTGCCATCTTCTTCCCCGCCTGCGGAACGGGCAGGTTTAGCATCCATAGGAATAATACGAATTGTTGCCTTTGTTTCCTCTTTTATTTTTTGTTCTGTTTCTGGTGTTCCATCCCAGTGTGCTAAAACAAATCCTCCCTTATTTTTGATAATATCTTTAAACTCATCATAGCTATCAACCTTAAATGTATTTTCTTCTCTAAACTTCAAAGCTTTCCTGAAAATATTCTTTTGAATATCGTCCAACAGATTCTCAATATAGTTTTCAATGCCATCTTGAGATTTTATCTCTTTTTCTAAAGTATCTCTTCTGGCAATTTCTAATGTGTTGTTTTCTAAGTCGCGAGGTCCTATTGCAATTCGAACAGGAATCCCTTTAAGTTCGTATTCTGCAAATTTCCAACCAGGCTTGTGTGTATCGCGATTATCATATTTTACGGTAATACCTTTATCTTCTAGCTTTTTCTTAATCAAGTTTACTTTTTCAGTAATCTGATTTAATTGATCTTCTCCTTTGTAAATAGGAACAATTACTACTTGAATAGGAGCTAATTTAGGTGGCAGAACTAAACCTTTATCATCAGAGTGAGCCATTACTAAAGCCCCCATTAAGCGCGTTGAAACGCCCCATGATGTTGCCCAAACATAATTAAGTTTTCCTTCTTTATCAGTAAATTTCACATCAAAGGCTTTAGCAAAATTTTGACCGAGAAAATGAGATGTTCCGGCTTGTAATGCTTTACCATCTTGCATTAATGCTTCTATAGCATAAGTTTCAAG
>DAOWML010000161.1 GCA_030643125.1 Bacteroidales bacterium | reverse complement strand
TTCAATATAACGATTGGATACCTGGTTTACAAATTCAAGAGGCATTTCAGGAACCTGTTGACCTTCTTTCCCCTGGAATCCGTTTTCCATTAACCACTCACGAACAAACTCTTTGGATAACTGCTTTTGATTTTCGTCTTTATCTTGTCTCTCTTGATATCCTTCCAAATAAAAATAACGTGATGAATCCGGAGTATGAATTTCATCAATTAAGTAAATTTGTCCATCCTTTTTACCAAACTCGTATTTTGTATCAACCAGGATTAATCCCATTTTATCGGCTATTTCGGTTCCGCGTTTAAATAAAGCCAAAGTATATTCTTCTAACTTTTCATATTCATCTTTCGCAACTAAACCACTTTTAATAATTTCTTCCCGCGATATATCTTCATCGTGGCCTTCATGAGCTTTTGTAGTAGGTGTTAAAATTGGTTCAGTAAATCGTTGATGTTCTTTCATTCCCTCCGGCATTGAAACACCACAAATCTCGCGTTTTCCTGATTTATATTCGCGCCAGGCATGACCTGTTAAATATCCGCGAACAACCATCTCAACGGGATATGTCTCAACAAAATGGCCAATAGTAACCATAGGATCGGGAACAGCTATTTTCCAGTTTGGAACAATATCAGCTGTGGCATCCAAAAATTTATCGGCAATTTGATTCAGTACTTGTCCTTTGTATGGTATTCCTTCGGGTAATACAACATCGAAAGCAGAAATACGATCGCTAACTACCATAACAAGAAACTGATCATCAATATTATAAACATCGCGAACCTTCCCTTTATAAATACTCTTTTGTTTCGGAAATTTAAAATCTGTTTTTACTACCGCTTGTGCCATTTTTAATTTATTATTGATTATTTATTAATGTTTAATGTATATCAATTCGTAATTTATTACTTATTATTTTCTTCTTTTTCATCTAAATCCAGTTTCTCATAAGCATCAACTATATTTTTAACCAAATGATGTCTGATAATATCACGTTCATCAAATTCGATAATCGAAATACCTTTTATTCCTTTCAGTATTCTTATGGCCTGAATTAATCCTGAATTATGCTTTGGCCGTAAATCAATCTGGGTAGTATCGCCGTTAACAATAAATTTTGCGGTTTTACCCATTCTGGTCAGAAACATTTTTAATTGATTAATTGTTGCATTTTGTGCTTCATCTAATATTACAAAAGCGTTATCTAATGTTCTACCCCGCATATATGCCAGTGGGGCAATCTCAATAATTCCATCTTCAATTAACGCGGCCAACTTTCGTGGATGAATCATATCCATAAGTGCATCATATAATGGACGCAAATATGGATCAAGCTTTTCTTTCAGATCACCTGGTAAGAATCCAAGATTTTCTCCTGCCTCAACAGCAGGACGAGTTAATATAATTCGTTTAACCTCTTTGTTTTTAAATGCTCTAACAGCAAGTGCAATTGCGGTATATGTTTTACCTGAACCTGCAGGACCTACTGCCAAAAGCAAATCATTTGTATCATATTCATCAACTAATTTTTGCTGATTAATTGTTAGAGCTCTTATTGGCTTTGCATTATTACCATAAATCAATACATCGTCGGATTCCGCTTTTCTTTTTAATAATACCGTTCCCTCTCCTTTTATCAAAGCTTCGAATTCATTATCTTCTAATTTCTTGAATTTAAGAAAATACTCAATGAGTAACTGTACTTTTTCTTCAAACTCATTAATTAAATGCTCCTCTCCTTTCACTTTTATTTCATCTCCCCGGGCAATTATTTTTAATTTGGGATAAAAACTTTTCAAGATTTCTAATCTTGTATTTTTTACTCCATAAATATTTACCGGTTCAATTCCTTCTAAGTATATAAGCTTTTCTATCATAAATAATACTTAATTATTTAACCCTGCATACTCTTTTATCGTATTTTACTAAATATCAGACAACAAAGGTAAAACATATGATTATAGAATCATCGAAAATAGTAAAAAAATATATGATTATCCACAATTTTAACCAATCTCTAAAAATACTTGTCATTCCTGCGAATGCAGGAATCTAGTCCTTTAAACTTAGATTCCGGGTCAAGCCCGGAATGACAAGGGTTAGTTATTTGTTTATGGTTAAAATAACGTATATTCATTAAAAAAATATCTGCCCGGTGATCTATTTAAAAACAGAATTACTACAAAGTTTTAAACAAATTAAAATCAATTTGAAAATCAGTAATAACTTTCTTTAATTTTATCATTAAATCTGGTGATCTAATCATTAAAATCTATAATAAACCTTTAAATTTGTATCTTTAAAAATGAAATCATTTAATATGATTTAATTTTAGTTTATGCCTATAATAACATTAACAACAGATTGGAACAAAGATGATTTTTATGTGGGTGCTGTAAAAGGAGCCATTTACAATAATTGTATTGATGTAACTGTTGTTGATATAACTCATCAGATAAAACCATTTAATATTTACCAGGCTGCGTTTATATTAAAAAACAGCTATAAGTTTTATCCAAAAGGTACTGTACATATTATAGGTGTTAAGACAGAGATTTTTGCTGAGCAACAATATCTTGCTGCCGAATTTGAAGGGCAGTATTTTCTTGGAACAGATAATGGCATTTTTAGTTTGCTTTTTAAAGATGATGATCCTGTAAAAATTATTGCTCTTAAAGATTTTAAGCAATCCAGTTTCCCTGTTTTGGATGTTTACTCGAAAGTAGCTTGTAAGCTTATAAAAGGAGATACATTTGATTCATTGGGTTCTAAACTTAAAGATATTACAAGAAGAGTTCCATTACGTGCAACAATCGACGAATCGGTTATCACGGGGAGTGTAGTTTATATTGATTCGTTTCAGAATGCTATCACAAATGTTTCTTACGACTTGTTTAATCGTATAGGAAACAAAAGATCATTTAAAATATATGTACAAAGTAATCATTATGTGATATCAAAAATTAATAAATCATACCAGGAAACAACTATTGGAGAAATACTAGCTATTTTCAATTCTTTAAATTTATTGGAAATTGCTATAAATGGCGGAAATGCAGCTGAACTTCTGAATTTAGATACAAACTCTTCGATTAGAATAAAATTTAAGTGATTAGCTTTTAGCCCTTAGCTGTTAGCTTTTGGCAATTCGAAATTTAAAGGCCAAGAGCTAAAAGCCAATAGCTATATATACAATAAAGAATATAAAAATCATATATAATACAAGTAGATGAAAAAAGAATTAGAAGCGTTTGATCGTTTATTAGAGATAATGAATGAACTAAGAGAAAAATGTCCGTGGGATCAAAAACAAACTATTGAAACCTTACGCTCTCTTACAATTGAAGAAACTTATGAACTTGCCGATGCTATCATAAAAAATGATATGAAGGATATTAAAAAAGAATTGGGCGACTTACTTCTTCATATTGTTTTTTATGCTAAAATTGGATCTGAGAAAAACGAATTTGATATAACTGATGTTATCAATGGAATAAACGAAAAACTAATTCATCGCCACCCGCATGTATTTGGAGATGTAAAAGTTAAAGATTATAAAGAAGTTGAAGAAAACTGGGAAGAAATTAAATTGAAAGAAAAAGACAGGGCTAACTCTGTATTATCAGGAGTTCCTGAATCGCTACCCGCATTGGTAAAGGCAAACAGAATTCAGCAGAAAGTTCGTGGTGTAGGTTTCGACTGGGATGAAAGAAGCCAGATTTGGGATAAAGTAAAAGAAGAATTAAATGAGTTACAACACGAAGTTGAAACTGGAGATCAGGAAAAAACAGAGGCCGAATTTGGAGATTTGTTTTTCTCGTTAATAAATGCAGCCCGGCTTTATGATATTGATCCTGAAACCGCGCTGGAAAGAACAAATAAGAAGTTTATAAAACGCTTCAATTATCTCGAAGAGCAAACCATAAAAAAGGGTTTGTCGTTAAAAAAAATGTCTTTAGACGAAATGAATGTTGTTTGGGAAGCTGCAAAGAAATATGATTAAATTATCATCAGGCAGGAATACCTGATGTACTTTGACAACGTGTTGAAACATAAAAAATCCGCTCAAACAAGCGGATTTTTATGTTATATGTAATCACAATCTATTCTTCTGTTTTCCCGCTAGTTTTCTTAACTTCCTTTTTAGTTTTTGGTTCTTTCTTTTCGGCTTCGCCTGACAAGCGGGCAGGTTTATCTTTACCTTCATCTTCTTTTGTTTCTTCTTCCTCATCAAAATTAAGCATCTCGAATTTAAGAAGAAGGTTATACCAGTTTAGCACTTTCTTAATATCAGATACATATACTCTGTCTCTGTCGTAATCTGGTAATACTTCGGCAAAGTAATTTTTAAGTTCATCTGCCGATGATTTATGATTAATTGCTTCGCCTCCATTTTCTTTTTCTGAAATTGCTTTAAAAACATCTTTTAAAGGCAAGTCTTCCGTATCAGTAAAAATAGCGATATCTTCCAATGCACTAATTTTAACTGTCGCACTTGCATTCATTCGTTTTTTATCTTCAAACGATTCAACTATAATACCTGTTCTTCCTTGTGAAATAAATTTATATAATCCACCGTACCCCGAAATTGATAAAATATCTTTTAACATAAACTCTGGTTTTCATTTTTACGAACTGCAAAAATACAATTCAATTTTATAATCAAAAATAGTTTTACAAAAAATTTTATCTAAAATTATTATTAATCTATTTTTTAGTCAGTGTATATTTCCCTTTTTTTATTTCAATAATTTTCCAATCCTTATTTAATGTTAATTTATAATCATCTTCATCTATTATTTCTGAATTTGATGACTTTGGTGCCGAAACAATAAATACTTGCCAATCATTTGACCTGTATATTCCGTCTTCAACTTCCAGAACACCCCATTCACCAACTAAACGCATTGTTTTATAAATTACTCCATTATCAATTGGAATTAGCTTTTCTTGTGGATTAAATTTTAATTTAAGATTGTTATTACGAATAATTAATTGATTCCCGTTAATAATTTTTTCTTTATAAATATTCGTTAGTTTTTTCTGTTTTTCAAATTTTTCAGTTTCACTTTTTATTAAAGCCTCATAATCATACTTACTTCCAATTTTGTCAACAAGTTCTTTAAACTGTAAAGTGTCTGATGGCATATCAACCAAAACAAGGTTTTCGGCAATTTCAGTTAAGCTTTTACCATCAATTATTTGCTTGTGCCACTCAATATTAAAATTATCTAAAATAAAGCCATAAGCCGGGCCTGTCAAATAAGCAAATGAATTTGCAAAACCATCCTTATTGTCTGCAAGATTAATTTGTTTAGCTATTACTTTTGGGATTATATTTTTATTTAAGCCACAAAGTTTATAACCAGTATATTCCGGCATTCCTTCATGTCGCTCAAATTCATTTTCATTATTATCCGGAAATAATTTTTGTCTGTACTTTCTAATAATTAACGCGTCTTTAAAAGCACCTTTTTTATCCGATATATTTTCTGATACAAGTGCCTTGCTTAGTGCACGTAGTTCAAGTTTAATAAGAATAGAGCCTTGTAGTTCGTCTAAGTGTAAATTAGCTGTCATTACAGGAGATATACCTAATTTATTCTGAATACTGTGCCAACTTTCATGAATCAGAAGTTTATTTCTTGAATAGGGGTCGTTTTGTGAAAGAGCATTCCAACTGACCATAGTCCACTTTTCTCCGCTCCAATTAATTGAATAGTTTGCAATATTAATATTTTCAGGAAGTCTCCCAATAAATAGCCCTTCTTGTTCAGATAGTTTTCCTTCTTTATCCGATTGATTTGCTATTATTGTTCTGGATTCAGGAATGACAAACATAGTTGG
>DAOWML010000242.1 GCA_030643125.1 Bacteroidales bacterium | reverse complement strand
GAAAATATTCGGATTATTACCAAAATAGTTAAAATATATTAAATCTGTTTTAGGTAATTTATATTTTGTTATGTTTGTGCAAAATAAATTAAACTTATCATGATGAAAAAGTTATTTTTTCTTTTAGTAATATCGGTTTTTGTTTTTGCGGCTTGTGAAGAAGATGACCCTGCGGCAGAACAGCTTAAAAAAGATATCGAATTAATTGAAGAATATTTATTAGATAGTGGACTGGTTGCTGAATCAACTGCGTCTGGATTACATTATATTATTGAAGAGGAAGGAATAGGGGATTACCCTACTCTTAATTCCATAGTAAAGGTCAATTATAAAGGTTATTTATTGAATGGTGACGTATTTGACGAAGGAATTGTTAATGATTATCCTTTATATGTTTTCATTGAGGGTTGGCAGGAAGGTATTCAATTATTTAAAGAGGAAGGTAAAGGTATTTTGTTTATACCTTCCGGATTAGGATATGGGTCTGTTAGTAAACCTGATATCCCTGCAAATTCAGTCTTGATTTTTGATGTTGATCTTATTAATGTTGTTAATTGATTAATTTAAAAAAAAGAAAGAAATTTAAAATTATTCTTTCATTTGATTCCATCCTTGAGCCTGAAGTGTAATTGATTGTCCACTGTTTGTAATCAGTACTGCTCCATGTTTTTGATCGGTAATATGACCTATTGGATGAATCATTGATTGATATTTTATTTTTTCAAGATCATTAATATCAATTGTGAATAATAATTCGTAATCCTCTCCACCGTTTAAGGCTGCAGTTAAAGGATCAATATTAAATTCTTCGGCCATTTTTTCGGTGTTTAAATCAATTGGAATTTTATCCTGGAAAATCTTACAACCCACATCAGACTTGTTACAAATATGAAAAATCTCTGATGATAAACCATCCGAAATATCGATCATCGATGTTGGTTTAACATTTAATTCTTTTAAAATTTCAATTACATCTTTTCGGGCTTCCGGTTTTAATTGACGTTGAAGAATGTAATCGTAGCCTTCCAGCCCAGGTTTAAAGCCCGGATCTGTTTTGAAGATTTCTTTTTCACGTTCCAATAGTTGTAAACCCATATATGCACTTCCTAAATTGCCTGTAACACAAACAACATCATTTTTCTTTGCCGTATTTCTATATGTGATTTCTTCTTTTCTAGCCTCACCAATTGCTGTAATACTAATTGCTAAACCAGTCAACGACGATGATGTATCACCACCAATAAGGTCGACATTGTATTGTTCACATGCCAGGTTAATTCCTTCATAAATTTGTTCAATATGCTCAATAGCAATTTTTTTTGAAATAGCCAACGAAACAGTTATTTGTTTTGGTGTGGCATTCATTGCATAAATATCTGATAGATTTACAATAACTGCCTTATACCCTAAATGTTTTAATGGTGTATAAATCAGGTTAAAGTGAATTCCTTCAATAAGGAGGTCCGTTGTAATTATCGCACAAATATCTCCATATTCAATAACTGCAGCATCATCACCAACTCCTTTTATTGTATTTTTATGGTTGATTTTTATGTCTTTTGTAATATGATCAATAAGTCCAAACTCCCCTAATTCCGATATTTCTCTTAACTTTTGTTTTTTATCACTCATCTTAAAAATTGATATTTATCATGAATAAAAAAGATTAAACAATCTTGCTTTATTAGTTGTTATATTTTAAATATATTTGCACCCAATTTAGATTTAATCTATTTAAGCACAGTGCTAAATTTTTATATAGATTTTGCAAATTTATGGAAAAAGATCAAGATAAAATATTAAAGGAAGTAACACAGGGTGAATATAAATACGGTTTTGTTACAGATATTGAGAATGAAGCTATTCCAAAGGGTTTGAACGAGGATGTTGTTAGGCTTATTTCCCAAAAAAAGAATGAACCAGAATTTATGCTGGAGTTCAGATTAAAAGCGTTTCGTTACTGGCAAACCTTGAAAATGCCTGAATGGGCTCATTTGATTATTCCAAAAATAAATTATCAGGATATAATATATTATTCTGTACCAAAGCAAAAAGCATCTGGACCAAAAAGCATGGACGATGTTGACCCTGAATTAAAAGCAACTTTTGATAAATTGGGTATTCCCTTAGACGAACAAAAGATGCTTTCAGGGATTGCTGTTGACGCTGTAATGGATAGTATTTCAGTAAAAACTACTTTTAAAGAGAATCTTGCGGAACTAGGAATTATTTTCTGTTCGTTTAGCGAAGCAGTTCAGGAACATTCCGATCTGATTAAAAAATATATGGGATCGGTTGTACCATATACTGATAATTATTTTGCAGCTCTGAATTCTGCTGTATTTAGCGATGGTTCTTTCTGTTATATTCCAAAAGGTGTAAGATGC
The DNA here is from genome assembly GCA_030643125.1 of Bacteroidales bacterium. Classification (GTDB taxonomy): domain Bacteria; phylum Bacteroidota; class Bacteroidia; order Bacteroidales; family UBA12077; genus UBA12077. The sequence continues at coordinate 1,878 of DAOWML010000242.1, read as the reverse complement.
CCGATGGAATTATCAACATATTTTAGAATTAATGCCGCTAATACAGGTCAGTTTGAAAGAACACTGATTATAGCAGAAGATGATTCCTATGTTAGCTATCTGGAAGGTTGTACGGCGCCACAAAGAGATGAAAACCAGCTACATGCAGCAATTGTGGAAATTATCTTAAACAAAAATGCTGAAGTAAAATATTCAACAGTACAAAACTGGTATCCGGGAGATAAGAATGGCAAGGGAGGTATTTATAATTTTGTAACAAAACGGGCTAAATGTGCTGGCGAAAATTCAAAAATATCCTGGACTCAGGTTGAAACAGGTTCTGCGATTACCTGGAAGTATCCAAGTTGTTTATTATTAGGAGATAATTCGGTTGGCGAATTTTATTCTGTTGCTGTTACTAATAATCACCAACAAGCCGACACGGGAACTAAAATGATACATATTGGTAAAAACACTAAAAGTCTTATTATTTCAAAAGGTATTTCTGCCGGATTTAGCCAGAATAGTTATCGTGGTTTGGTAAAAGTAGTTAAGAATGCTACAAATGCCCGTAACTTTTCACAATGCGATAGTCTTTTATTGGGTGATAAATGCGGAGCTCATACCTTTCCATATATCGAAGTAGATAATAAAGATTCAATTGTTGAACATGAGGCTACTACATCGAAAATTGGAGAAGACCAAATTTTCTATTGTAATCAGCGTGGAATTAAAACTGAAGATGCAATTGGTTTAATTGTAAACGGATATGCGAAAGAAGTGTTAAATAAATTACCGATGGAGTTTGCTGTAGAAGCTCAAAAATTATTACAGATTAGCCTGGAAGGAAGTGTTGGCTAAGCTAATTAAGAATTATAAATGAAGAATTAATAATAAAGTATAAATACTTGTAGCTTGAAGCTTGTTGTTAGAGGCTATTTTCAAAATATTAGAAAGATGTTATCAATAAAAAATTTACACGCATCCATTGAAGGAAAAGAGATTCTGAAAGGAATTAATCTTGAAGTAAAAGCAGGAGAGGTTCATGCTATTATGGGGCCGAATGGTTCCGGGAAAAGCACATTGGCTTCTGTGTTAGTAGGAAGAGACTTGTTTGAAGTAACTGAAGGTAAAATAACTTATTTAGGAAATGACCTTTTCGAAATGTCTCCTGAAGAGCGTGCAAGCGAAGGAATATTCCTTGGATTTCAGTATCCGATAGAAATTCCGGGTGTTAGTATGGTTAATTTTATGAAAACTGCAGTAAATGAGCAGCGAAAACATAGAGGACTGGAACCTTTATCTTCGTCAGATTTCTTAAAACTAATGCGCGAAAAAAAGGAATTAGTTGAACTAGATGCAGATTTAGTGAGCAGATCGGTTAATGAAGGTTTTTCAGGTGGAGAGAAAAAAAGAAATGAAATTTTCCAGATGGCGATGTTGGAACCAAAATTATCAATTCTGGATGAAACGGATTCAGGTTTGGATATTGACGCATTAAAAGTGGTTGCAAACGGAGTAAATAAATTAAAATCTCCTGATAATGCAAGTATTGTAATTACTCATTATCAAAGATTACTTGATTATATAGTTCCTGACTTTGTTCATGTTTTATATAATGGTAAGATAATTAAATCCGGGGGAAAAGAACTGGCTCTTGAACTTGAAGAAAAGGGATATGACTGGCTGAAGAAAGGTGTTGAATAATAGAGTATAAGGAATAGTAATCGGATTTTTAAAAGCAATGTTATGAGCTTAGAAACAATTAAAACGGATACTAAAGAACGTTTCATTGAATTATATCAGGAGAATCAGGATTTAATTAAAAACGACTTGCCTGATTATATCAATGAAGTTCGTGAAAAAGCATTTGAACAATTTAAAAAGCTGGGTATTCCT
>DAOWML010000102.1 GCA_030643125.1 Bacteroidales bacterium | reverse complement strand
TTTTTACCACATCAAGTTGACCTTCAGATGCTGCAAACATCAGGGCTGTAAAGTGCTCTACATTATCAACCGCATCAATTTCAGCCTTATTATCCATAAGCAATTGTACCGTTTTTGGAAAGGGGCCGGAAGAAGCATACATCAGGGCTGTTCGTCCGGTATTGGCTTTGACATTTACAGGAACTTTTTGCTCAATTAATAGTTCTGCAATTTTTGTATGACCATTGAATGCAGCAAACATTAAAGCATTTTGGCCATCTTTATCTACCACATCCGCTTGAATACCATTTTCAATTGCAGATTTCACTGTAGCCAAATCGCCGTTATAGGCAGCATCGTGAAAGCTTTTTATACTTATTGCCAGTTTTTTCTGATCGGAATTGTCAACATGTACATTATCTTTTTGAGATTGTGAATTGCTATTATCACAACTTATTAAAAAAAATAAGATAAGGGAAAAGGAAATTTTAAGTAACAGGGAGTTTGTTTTTTTTAAATCCATAGCATTGATAGGTTAATTCGTTTGTAAAATTACTATAGTTGAATGTAATGAACAAAAAAAGAGCTTTCTATTTACAAACAGAAAGCTCTTTTACAAGATTATAATTATTTTATGTATTGGTGTGTTTTACTATTTTGAAACTATAACAGTCTCCAGTTCTCAGTTGGCAGACTTTGCAGAGCTACTGCTACTGTAGACTGATTACTGCTAACTTGTTCATATCTTAAAATATGTTTCAACTGCAAAAGCATCTAAAGTAGAGACATTATAGACACACACGAGTTTTTCAATTGCCTATTTTATTTCAACCAATGAAATTTCCAAAGCCAGATTTGCTGCAACCAATGCTTCAATTTTGTTTTCTACCTGAAAGTAATGAACAGCTTTAGCTGTAGGTGAAATTTTCTTGAATTTTTTATAATTGCTTTTGCCTCTTTTAAATAATCTAAAACCTTATCTTTCTTAGTATCGTCAACCACATGATTTAACTTGTTAGCTTTCTTTACGCTTAGGAGGGAATAATTTCTGAATTAAATTTCGTTTTGTCAAGGGTTTGCCCAATAAAATATTCAAATTATTTTCGGCAGTAAGATTTTGATCCCACAATTCAATGGCTTTTTGGTAGTTATTTATAGCATTTTCATATTGTTCTAAATGCCTGTGTGTTATTCCCAGATTAGTATATGCTACAGATAATCTTCTTTCAGTTTCGTATTGTGCAGTTTCAATTTCTTGTATTCGAGATTTAATAAATTTTTCTTTTTCTTTTTTAGAATAGTTTTCTAAACCAACCCAATAATTATTTTGAAGAATTTGTTCAATTTGTTCTGAATTTTTATCACTATATTTTTTTAACCAGTTTTCATAAATTATTATACTTGTTTGTACTGATTCTTGTGCTAAACTTAAAAGTGAGTCTTTAGATAACAACATGAACGCTTCGGGTTTACTTTCGTAAATAGCCATGGTTAAATATGCTGCAGCTCTATTATTATATAATACGCCAACTTCGAACGATTCTGAAAAATGGTTTACACTTTTATAAATAAACTCTACAGAATCAAGTAATGCAAAAACATTTTCGAAATCATTCTGAACTGCATAATTATTATATTTTTCATACAATTCACGAGCTTGCTTTACTCTTGGATCTTTTGATGCGTTAATATTCTTATAATAAAAATATGAAACTGCAATTACTATAAAAGAAAGAGCAATCATCACAAGGATGAATGCTCTTTTATTATTTTGTTTAATGGAACTCATTACGAATGTACATTTAATACAAGGAACTTACGTATTTCAAGCGGTGTTTCAGGAGTTAATTTCGAAACTATGATATTTGCAAGAATTGCAAGTGGAGCCCCAATCCATGCAAAATACCAGGCACCAAGCCAGTAGTTCACAAATTCGTGATATGGTAATGTAACACCTTCTTTACCTGCAATAAAGTAAGTTAAAGAAATTGCAGCAACGGATAAACCGGCTATTAAACCTGCAATAGCTCCTTGTTTGTTTGATCTGCTCCACCAAATTCCGAGTAAGAATAACGGGAATATTGTAACTCCTGCTAATGAGAAAGCTACTGCAACAAGTTGAGCAATTAGAGCCCAGTTTTTTAATGCTAATAAAGTTACAATAACAGCCATTAAAATAGTTCCCAATCGTGCCATTAATAACTGCATTTTTGGAGATGCCTTAGGATTAATAATTTTTACATATAAATCGTGAGCAAATGCCGATGAACCAGCAACAAGCAATCCCGAAACTGTTGAGAATGCAGCAGAAACACCACCTGCAGCTAATAGCCCAACAATAAGCGGATTAACATTTCCTAACTGTGCAGTATAAACTACAATAGCGTCTTTAGCTAATTTTCCAACTTCAGGATTTGCAGATAATATTTTACCAAAAGCAGCATACACAGGAGCACTCCAGTAAAGTATACTAATAAAGAATAATCCCCAAACTACGGACCATCTGGCATCACGAGCTTTAGGCACAACATAAAAACGTTGAATAACGTGTGGTAAACCAGCTGTTCCAATCATTAATGAAAAGGCAATAGCAATCCATTGGAAGAATGATTGTCCGCTTGCAGTATCCCACGGCATGGCAAATTCAGGAGAAGGAACCATTGCATATTCATGTCCTAATGCGTTAAACATTTGTGCAGTTTCAGTAATAGGTACACCTGAAACAATATCAGATACAACAGAACCATAACCTATTTGTGGTAACAACCAGAAATAATCAAATTTAAATGTTAATATAAATAATGGAATAAGGAAAGATACAATAATAATAACATACTGTATCTGCATATTTTTAGTAACACCTAACATTCCGGATATTAGAGTGTAAACTAAAACTACAGAACCACCAATAATTACTGCAATAGCATAATCTATTCCTAAAATCCATTTAAACATAAGTCCGATTCCGCCAAATTGGCCAACACAATATGAAATAGAGATAAGAATAGTGATAACAGCACCTACAGCTCTTAATCCCTGAGAATAATAACGATCGCCAATAAAATCAGCAGCTGTATATTTTCCATATTTACGAATTTGCCCGGCCATAAGGATTAATAATAACACATAACCACCTGTCCAGCCAACAACATAAGCTAAACCATGATAACCGGTACCATACATAAGAGCTGCCATTCCAAGAAATGAGGCTGCACTCATCCAGTTTGATGCGATAGCCATTCCTGACCCGACTCTTGATATACTACGGCCTGCAGCATAAAAGTCGGCAGTATCTTTCGCTCTGAATACAACTCCAACTAAAACAAATACACAAAGAATTGTGATAAGAATAATAGCGGGACCAACCTGAAAATTACCTTCCAATTGCGTTGAAGCACCAGCTGCAAACAATAATGAAGGTGTAAGTAATAATATTATAGGTAATAAAAACTTTTTCATAGTAATAAATTTTGAAATGTAACTATTTACTCGTCTATGTCTAACTTAACATTCATTTTATCTACACGATAGCAATACAACCAGCATAAGAATACAAACAGTACTAATAAGAAAATTGCAGAATAGAAATAATGAAAAGGGAATCCTAAGAATTTAAAATCAGTTAAAAATGACTGATTATGGATCAAATAAGTAGACATTATTGTTGGAATCATATCTTTATTTTCTGCTTTAAATAATTCCATTTCAGTTGATATTAAACTAAAAGACACGATGAGGATTCTTGGATCACTATTTTGTAATCCTAAAATTGAACTTGCCACTTGTGAAAGAGAATTCTTAGCATTAATATATTCAGGATCAGAAATTGAAGTAACTTCCTCTTTTAGTTTTTCAAATTCTTTGGTTTTGTCAATTAAAAGTTCTTTCTGAGAAGAATCAGCTAATTGAAATGTCGTCCAGCTAACTGCGTTATTTAACGCTGTTTTGTACTCAGGTTTAATAAACACTTTCCCAATAACGGAAAGTGAAGAATGTGCAAAGATTTGCATTTCTTCTACGCTTGCACTTTCTGCTAAAATGTTTTCCCAAACCATTTCATATTTTACATACGATTCTTCAGGAGTTGGTTTTTCAATTGCTCTTAAAAGGAAATGAAAACCAAAAACTGCAACAGCCCAAATCAAAATTAATTTAATGGCCAGATTTCTGTTCCACTTGGCCTGGGCAGTGGTAGGTTTAAAAAAACTGATGTGATAATCGTTCTGATTAGATTCCATGTTTTTTTAGTTTAATTGTTTCAATTTAGTTTCAACGAAGATAATTTTTTATTGTATATAATCAACAAATTGGCTATGTTTTTTTTAAAACACAATTGTTAGTAAAACCTGAATGCTTCATGAAATAAAGGATTAATAAAAGAGAATAAAATATACAGATATTTGGATGTTTCGATTGTTACTTTAACAAAACAGGGTCGTGTAATATTTCTTTTGCACCAATATAAAAAAACATAGCACTAATTGTCATAAAAGTGTGACTAACATCGGAATGAGTAAACCACGGTGAGAAACCCCACTTGTTCATGAAGAATAATGCTCCGATTGCAGAAAAACCAATTGCAATAAGGAACAATTTGCTGCCTTTTTTTCTTGTTTTAAGAAAAACTGCTATATTGAAACTTGATACAATTACTAATAATCCATAAGCAGAGTGTACTTCAACAAAGAAAAAATTAAGAGTAACAAACGTAAGAGTAACAAAAGTTAGTAATTCAATAATATTAAGCCAGGCAAAAAATGTTCCTACTTTGCGATTAATAAGTGGCCGAGCATATTCTATTGAAGCGCGCTCAACAAGCATAATTGAAAACATACTTGTAAGCCAGCCGGGTAATTTCCATGGATTTGCTACATCTTTCAGTAAATTATCACCAAAAAATTTTGCAATCACATTTATAAACCCCTCAGGAGATTCCCACTGTGCATCAAATAAATACAGAAAACCATGCCCGATTATTCCTCCTATAGCAGTTGCAATACCCATACTTAAAAAATAATATCTTAAATACAGGTGAACCTTATTTTTAACATCTATCTTATTTAATTTATAGAAAGCGTAAAAACATACAAACGAAACCATTAGGTCAGTAATAGTAGTAACAGGTTCATCAATGCGTAAACCAAAGGGAAATATTGAAGGTTGTTCAAAAAACATAATATGTGTAAGTTAATAAACTGGTACCATTATTTCAAATTAGTTATTATTATTTTTGATTAATTAAAGTATTTTTGTGACAATGCATAATTTAAGCAGAGTGTTATATATTTGCCTACTTACAAAAACAAGAATGTTTTGAGAAAATTATTTATATTATTTATTTCTATAGTAATTGTTTCAATTAAACTATCAGCTCAGACTGATGATTTTATTCCTTCGTATGCATTTGGAATAAAACAGGGAATTAATTATTCGTCGGTTAGTTTTTCGCCCGGAATAAAACAAGGTACAACACTGGGATATATAGGAGGATTAGTATACAAATACCAAAATGATATGTATCCTAACGGGTGGGTTTTTGGATTGCAAATTGAACTTAACTATACTCAGAAAGGATGGATTGAGGACCTTGATACTATAAATAATTCATACAGCAGAAAGTTAGATTATATTGAGTTACCCTTAATTACTCATATAGTTATAGGAAAACGACCAAAACTTAAATATTATATTAACCTGGGAACATCTTTCGCTTATTTTTTATCTGAAAAAGAAAATATTGAAGTGAACAATGAATTGTACCGGCGTGAATATTATGAAAAAGAAGTTGAAAATTATTTTGATTATAGCGGATTGGGTGAATTCGGAATAACCTATAATACAGGAATTGGCGAATTTCAGGCTGGTGTAAGGTATCAATTAACATTTACAGATTTATTTAAAACTACTTCAGAAACTGTGTTTGTCAACTCTCAGAATAAGATATGGAGTTTCTCAATTACTTATTTCTTCTTCGATAATAAAAATTAATACTCTTGAACATATTGGTTTATTTGGTGTTTATTTTCTAAAATTAATTACTAATGCTAAATTAAAATTATGAAAAAACTGTATACCTTATTAATTATGGCTGTATTTTCAATTTCCTTAACGGCTCAAACAAAATCTTTACATGATTTTACTGTTAAAAATATTGATGGAGAAGATTTTAATCTTTCATCATTAAAAGGTAAAAAGGTGCTGGTTGTTAATACTGCATCGAAATGCGGACTTACACCACAGTATGAAGATTTACAAAAACTATATGAGCGATACAGTTCTAAAAATTTTATTATCATTGGATTCCCTGCAAACAACTTTATGAATCAGGAGCCGGGTTCAAATTCTGAAATTAAACAATTTTGTTCATCGGAATATAATGTTACTTTTTATATGATGTCGAAAATATCAGTGAAAGGTGATGATATTCATCCATTGTATCAATGGCTGACAAAAAAGGAACTGAATGGGAAAATGGATTCAAAAGTAAAATGGAATTTTCAGAAATATATGATTGATGAAAACGGCAAGTTAGTAGATGTGGCTTACCCTAAAACAAATCCGTTTGATGATCAAATAGTAAACTGGATAGAAAATAAAATTTAAGAAAGTATTATTAATTATTGTCTACCGCATTTGGTTAATTCCGAATGCGGTTTTTTATTCAAATTATTCGTTTGTGTAATGTATTTATTCATTGGTAGATTTTTGTTGTTTATAATAGGGGAAAATTGTTTATTGTAATCTTTAATATTATACATAAAACTTAATATTATGAAAAATCTATCTTTTTTACTTTTAATATTAATAACTTTTGCTTGTGTTGAGCAAAAGGGAGAATGCAAATTCCCTGAATTAAAAGGCGAATATTTTGGTCAGACATTACCAGGCGACTCTGCTATATTATTTGCCCCTGGTATAATTTCTACCGGAGCAGGAGAAAGAGATATTACATTTATGCCTGATGGTAATGAAATGTACTTTTGTAGAGAGATCGGCAATTTTAAATTCGCTACAATTTTTGTGACTAAACTTGTGAATGGAACATGGACTAATCCTGAAGTTGTAGAATTCTGTAAAAACCCGGAATACTTGTATTTCGAACCACACATATCACCTGATGGTAAAAAAATTCTTTTTTGTATCGAATATGCCCGTGGATTCCGGCAAAGTTGGAACTGAAGATATTTGGGTTGCAGACAGGGAAGGAGATAAGTGGAGCAAGCCATATAATATTGGTGAACCAATAAATACAGATAGTAGGGAGTATTTCCCAACAACAACTTATGATGGTGCAATTTATTTTACTCACTTTGATCCGGAATCACGAAGTGAATTTACATATCGTTCAAAATTAATTGATGGAAAATATGCAGAACCGGAAAAAGTAGATGGCATAAATTTGGGAAGGGCAAGATTTAATGCCTTTATTTCACCTGATGAAACATTTATAATAACACCTACTTTTGGATTAGCTGATACTTATGGAGCAACCGATTATTATATTTATTTTAGAAATGAACATGATGAATGGAGCGAACCAATCAATATGGGATCAATAGTAAATAGTGCCGATCCAAAAGAATGGTCACCATCAATATCACCCGATGGTAAATTCTTTTTCTTTATGTCGGCAAAGATCTCTGATGCCAAATCTAATTTAGGAGAACTTTCTGCAGAAAAACTTTATAAGTTAC
>DAOWML010000171.1 GCA_030643125.1 Bacteroidales bacterium | reverse complement strand
CAAGACAACAATAATTGTATGTCCACTGACAGATTATCATCCTATCCTGTTCTTTTCTGTCAGTGTTTGTATAGGCTCCTGACGAGGTTTTTATTAGTTTGTTTTTTGTGTTATTTAGAGTTTTATAACTTACGGATTCAACAGGGATTATTTTTTAAGCAATTAGCCGTAGCACGGCTTGCTTATACAGATGGAAGCAAATTGCAATTATGGTACTGATTATCAAAAAAGCCGTGCCACGGCTTGCGGATTTAAGGTAGATAATTATCTTTGTTTTTTATATATAAGCAAATAGCCAAATAAACGAATAAACATTTTTAAACTAATGAATATCCTTATTTTAGGTTCAGGGGGGCGCGAACATGCCCTTGCATGGAAAATTAGTCAAAGTGATAAAATTGATAAACTCTATATTGCTCCGGGCAATGCAGGTACTGCTGATGTTGGTGAAAATATTGATATTAAACTATCGGATTTTGAAGCTATAAAAAAACTCACTATTGAGAAAAAGATCGACATTGTTGTTGTGGGGCCGGAGCAACCATTGGTTGACGGTATTAGTGATTATTTTATATTAGACCCTAAGCTTAAAAGTATATCTGTAATAGGTCCTGTAAAAGCCGGAGCTATATTGGAGGGCAGTAAAGATTTTGCAAAAGATTTTATGACTAAATATAATATACCAACTGCAAAGTACCAATCATTTAAGAAAGCAACATTAGAAGAAGGGAAGAAGTTTTTAGAAAGCTTATCATCGCCTTATGTTCTAAAAGCTGATGGTCTTGCTGCAGGTAAAGGCGTTTTAATTATTGACGATCTTAATGAAGCAAAGGAGGCATTAGAACAAATGCTCGATGGCCAGTTTGGTGAAGCAAGCGCTACAGTTGTTATTGAAGAATTTTTAGACGGAATTGAACTTTCTGTATTTGTTATAACTGATGGTAAATCATATAAAATATTACCTGAGGCAAAGGATTATAAACGGATTGGAGAAGGAGACACAGGATTAAATACCGGAGGGATGGGTGCTGTTTCGCCGGTACCTTTCGCAAATAAAGAGTTTTTAAATAAAATTGAAGACAAAATAATAAAACCAACAATGGATGGTCTTATTAAAGAAAAGATCAAATATAAAGGCTTTATTTTCTTTGGATTAATTAAAGTAAAAGGGGAACCTTTCGTAATTGAATATAATGTACGATTGGGAGATCCTGAGACAGAAGTTGTTATCCCAAGAATTAAATCTGACATTGTTGATTTATTAAAGCATACCGCTGATGAAACTTTAGATAAAGCAGATTTTGAAATTGACGATAAAGCTTGTACTACAGTGATGTTAGTTTCGGAAGGATACCCCGGGAGTTATGAAAAAGGGAAAAAAATTGAAAATATTGGAAAAGTTAACAATTCTATTTTGTTTCATGCTGGGACGAAACGCTCAGGATCTGAGATTATTACAAATGGAGGACGTGTAATAGCAGTATCTTCTTACGGGAAAAATATGGTTGATGCGCTTGAAAAGACTTATAAGAATGCTGAAATAATTGATTTCAAGGGCAAGAACTACAGAAAAGATATAGGATTTGATTTAACCTGAATAATGCAGATTAAAATAGGAACTAAAATAATTGCACTTTAGGTGCTTAGCGGATTTGCTAATAAATTGATAATAAGATTGCTAATTTTGAAGTATTTAATAAAATTAACCGCTTAGCACCTTTTTAAACTAAACTCAATTATGCTTTCAAATATTTTAAAAAGTAACCAGCCATTTGTAATTGTTTTAATTATCCTATCAGGAACTTTGCTTTGGTTTTATTCATTTATTGATCCTTTAGCAATTACTATTCCTTCCGATAGTATCAATATGCCGTTTTATGAGTTTATTACAGGCAATATTCAGTATAATTCTTTTCTTTCATTGCTTATTACATTTTTGCTAGTTCTGTTACAAGCATTCTTACTTGTTCAGTTCAATAAAAAATTCATTTTAATTAATTACAGAACATATTTACCGGCTTTTTTTTATGTAATAATTTCAAGCAGTTTTATACAATTGCATAGGATGAATCCTGTAATTATAGGTGCCATTTTTATATTTATTGTAATAAATTTTCTGTTTAGTACTTATCGAACTGAGTACGCATTGGACAGATTGTATTTAGCAGGATTTTTTGTTTCTATTGCGTCTTTATTTTGGGGGCCTTTGGCCATATTTATTTTACTTATTTGGATTTCTTTATCGATTCTAAGACCTTTTATTGGCAGGGAATGGATTGTTAGCTTACTTGGCTTTTTAACACCTTATTTATTTGTTTTTGTTTTCTATTTCGTATTCTTGGAAGAGAGTGAACTTATCGGGTTAATTGATCATTTCATTGCCAATTTTAGTTTAGTAAAGATATTTTATTCGCTTCATTTTTCTTATTATATTTTTTATGGATTTTTAGTGCTTATTATAATTGTAGCCAGTTATACTATTGTTAGTAATTATCAAAAGAAAAAAATTAAAACCAGGAAATATTTTGAAATTAATTGGTGGATTTTTGTAATCAGTTTAGTATTGTTCTTAGTTTTTAAAAATGTGACTTATGAAATAATTTATTTGATGAGTATTCCTATTTCATTTTTGTTAACCGACTATTTTTATGCTACTAAAAAATCGTGGTATTTAAATGGTATTTTATTGATTTTAGTAGGGTCATTAGTGTATATACAAATAATAGCTCATTAATTCAGGCAGGGAATTATTAATTACGAAATTCTTCCGAAATAATTTCAGAACTCCTAACTGAGTGTCGGTGTGAATTTTCTAATTAACTGGTTATAAGATAGTAAGGCTGAGCGTATTTTATAAATATATTCACACCGACATTTTTCGGAGTAGACTCAATGTTGAATTATGGAGTAAAAAATTTACGCTGATTTACTTTCGTGCGTCAGTAAAATTTCTTCTTCAAATCTTACGCTCTATTTGTTTTCTGTAAATTGAATATTATGTCGAACTCAAGTTATTAGACAATAAAATTTTAGGCATTCTAAACTTTAGTTCACTTTAGGCATTTTTATCTTTAGCTATAATCTTTTCACGAACGATAATAATGCAACAGCTAAACCCTGCTCACCTTCTTTAAATGAAATAAAAATATGATATACTCCTGTTGAAGTACATTTAAAATCGAAAGAAGGATAGCTTTTTCCTGTTGCTACAATATAATTTGTTCCAAGTAATCTATTATTATCGTATAATTGTATAATTGCTTCACCAGGATAATCTTTTGAGTTGCAAATAGAAAAGCGATATTGTGTATTTTTACTTAATACAAGAGAATGTCTTGCTTTAGCTTGTTCCTCCCCAACTTTAGCTGCGTCTAATTTAATTGGAAAATCTTTTAAATAGGTAGCGTCACCGGCTATCATTCCACAAATATCAACTAATTCCTGACCAGACTGGGCAGATAATTTATTACTATTTCCTAATAAGATGATTGCAAATAAGGCATAGATTATATAAATGTTTCTCATATTTACAATTGTATTATATTATTGCGAACTTTAGCAGTTTTATCAATAATCTGGAACAATGTTTCGTTTGAAATTTCGATATACTGTTTGTCGTTTTGTATGATAATTAACATTCCATCTTGTTCTATTGCTTCGGGTTCTCCTTTTTCATACGTAATAGTAACATCTTTATAAATTTCCTGGATTTCAGATAAATCATCAATAAGTTTTTTAATTGATGGATCTCTTTCGTAATTTTTTAGCAATAGCATTAAATTACTTAATATAATTTTTTGTTCTCCTATTTTTTCTGAAAGTTCGGCGTTTGGTGCCTCTTTAATAACTTCTCCTAATAAGTAAATACTTTCAATCCAAACACCCGCAACAATTAAAGAACTTAAATTACTTCTGTTGTTTTCACGCAAATACCGATCCATCTGGTTAAAATTCTGAACAGATATATACATTAACGAATCCAGGTTTTGATTATTGGTGGCTAAACGTTTTAAGGTAGAAAAATCAAAAAACTGTCCAACATGAATTCCGTCTGCAAGAGTTCTAATGGCAGAAATATAATCAATTACTCCACCTGTTTTATTATACATATTCTGATATCCCAGATCAGCACCAAAAATTCCAAGGCCAATGGCTTTTTTAAAGCTTGTATTATAGTCATCAACAAAATTAGTTGTAGCAAGATAATCTTTAGAAAAGGGTACGCCTACAGCTTTTATTAATGCTGCTATTTCAACAGGTGAAGAAATATTTTGAACAATATCTTCCATTGCCTGTTCAGAAATTTCCAGTTCTCCATCATATATCACAGAGTCAGGTACTTCAAATTCTTTAGAAAAGTCCACCTCTTTTTGTTTATCTGAACGGCATGCTGCAAACATTAATAATGATAATAATATGTAAATCAGTCGTTTGTTCATATTTGATAGTGTTTATTTTCAGTTATATTGCAAATTTAACACATAGCATAAAGATATAAAAATATTCAATATCTTGAAATATTATTTTTTAAACTTAATCTTTTCTGGCAGATCAAGTAGTTTTTTTAGCAGGCTATAATATAAAGTTATATATAAAAATGCGGACATTACCCAAACAAAAATCATATTAAACCAGTATGTATCATAGTATTGGCCGGCAAAATATTTTCTTGGAGCATAAAAATGAGATCTAAAATTAAAAAATCCTTCAATATCCGGATCTCTGTAAATTGGATCAACTTGCTGAATTAATTCATCCTTATATTGTATAATCTTATTTTTTTCAAAAATTTTCTTAACCTGATCTTCAACGCCTTCATTATGGAAAGCAGAACGCTTCATTCTATACAGCTCAGGATTTGTCTTTAGCAGGTAGCGAATAATATTTTCCTTTTCATTATTTGCTTTTTGAAAAATCGTTCCGTAATAGGAGTAAAGTTTATCAACAAACTCTGAAATTTTGCCTACAACAATATCGTTTAACTGCACTGTGTCTAGCTGATGTCCAACTTCTAAAGGAATTCCGGTTCTGATTTCTTCTTTTGAGAGTTCTGTTTTAAGTAATCTTAAATATTCGGTTATTGTTTCTTTTACTTCTTTATCATTATCAAACTTATACCAGTTATCTTCAATATAAGTTAATCGTTTTTCTAATTCAGGAATATAATAAACTTGTTTGAAATCGGCACTGCTTTCACGTTTTTCTATTTCATAAAAGTTTTTTTCGAATTTATTATTTTTAAACTGATTTACCATTAAAGCTTCGAAAGACCATTTTGTTGGCATAAATTCGGCGATAAGTGGTACTTTCTTAATGCCCCCAACTATTCTGTTCATTTTATCAAAGGGGAACATTGCTCCACTTAATGTCATCATCGGAATCATTAAAAGCGGTATGATGATATATATTGTAACCGCAGAATTAAATGTTGCTGAAATATTTAAACCTAACATGTTAGCAAAAGCAGCAGTTGTAAAAAGAGCAAACCAAAACTCAAAAGTCATTGCTCTTAATCCCAGAATATTGTTAGCAACTAAAACAAAAAGAATAGATTGAAT